>JAFWHP010000041.1 GCA_017515125.1 Candidatus Saccharimonadota bacterium
ATAATAAGTCGTCGATTTGCTAGGCCGCCTTTCCGAGCCATCGTAATTAATTTTTCCGTCGAGCGACGAATTTCCTTCGCTCGCGCCAAAGTCGTCGTGATACTCGTACTTTTTATCAAAGCACATATCAAAGAACGAGTAAGAGCTCTCCTCTGATCGGTTTCACGCCCAAACTTTCGACCTTTATATCCATGCCTATGCATTTTAAATATTTAACTCCGTTAACTTTAGTTTTACTTCGTCCAATGCTTTTTGACCAAATCCTTTCAAATCCTTCAAATCACTCTCGGAGAGAGTCACCAAATCACGAATGGTTCGAATATCATTATTAATCAAAGCATTAGCCGTACGTGCCGACAAATCCAATTCTTCAATCGACATGGTCAACCCAGAATCGTCATCATCATCACCAGAGCCTGGTGCAGGAGTAGACTCTAATCTCGTGCTACCGGCAAGCGCAGTATATTGATTTACCAAAATAGCTGCCGCTTCCTCAAAAGCATCTTTCGGAGAAATCGTACCATCAGTTTCAACCGTCAGCTTCAACTGTTGCAAATTAGTATCTTGCCCGACACGCGTATTCTCCACCTTATAACGCACGCGTAATACGGGAGTAAACACCGCATCCACTGCAATCATATCTGTATGGAGCCTAGACTCACTCGCTTGGTCAATGGTCAAATAACCACGGCCGCTTTCGACTACAAAACGCATCTTTAATACCTTTTTAGGATCATCAATGTGGCAAATAGTCTGATTAGGATTTGCGATTTCTACATCAGCCGACAACTTAATATCGCCAGCAACCACTCTTTTATCCCCGTCCTTCTCGGATTGGTCAGAGCCCTTCATTTCTAACGAAAGTTCCACCGGAGCATCCGTGTGCATTTTGAACCTAATATTCTTTAGGTTCAACATAATATCCACGACATCCTCACGTACTCCAGGAATCGTCGTAAATTCATGCGTTGCTCCATCAACTGAAAAAGCGGTAATCGCTGCACCCTTTACGCTAGAAAGCAATACTCTGCGCAAAGAATTCCCCAAAGTATTACCATATCCGTAATAGAGCGGACGCACTACGAACTCAGCCTGAGTTTCGCTTATTTCATTAACTTCAGCCAATTTTGCTTCGTGAATGTTTTTAGTTACCATCTTTTCTCCTAACGTGAGTAATACTCAACGATTAATTGTTCATTAATACCCGCCTCGGCCTCGTCGCGTTTCGGAAGGCCCGTGACTTCAATCTTCATTTTCTTGCCATCGACCTTTAACCACGAAAGCGTCATAGCGTTCGACGCCCCAATGATATTCGCAAGATTCTTAAAATATTCTGTTTTACCAGATTTAGGACGAACCTCTAGAACATCACCCGGGTTCAACCGAATCGAAGGAACATCAATTCGACGACCGTTCAATAGAAAATGTCCATGGCTAACTAGCTGTCTAGCCTGACGACGAGTCAAAGCAAATCCTGCTCGATACACAACATTATCCGCTCTTCGCTCCAAAAACTCCAGGAGTTTTTCGCCAGTCAAACCATCAGCTTTTACAGCCTCCCCCATTAGTTTTGCAAACTGTTTCTCAAGCAAACCATACATCCTACGTACCTTTTGCTTTTCTCGCAGCTGCGTCAAATACAAGCTCCCGCCTCGAACTCGCATATCGCCATGCTCGCCTGGAATACCAGACTTCTTGGCCATAATCTTATGTGCCTTTGGCGCTAACGCCGTCCCCTCACGACGACTTTGTTTTACAATTGGACCAGTATCTCTTGCCATTATGGTTTCCTTTCTCCCTTAGGACGGACGCCACCATGCGCAATAGGGGTTACGTCCATAATGCTATCTATCCTTATACCAGCACTTGAAATCGCCCGTATTGCCGAATCGCGCCCTAGGCCAATTCCGCTGACGAAAACATCTACTGAATTTAAAGCATGATTCTTCTTTGCCACCTCAAGTGCCTTCTCTGCCGCAACGCCAGCCGCGAAAGCCGTCCCTTTTTTAGAACCACGGAACCCATTAGCGCCCGCCGAAGAAGCCGACAAAACACCGCCTGCCTTATCCGTTACGCTAATAATTGTGTTGTTAAAAGTGGCCTGAATATGAACTTGTCCATTATTCACTATCCGCTTATTCTTCTTACCTGCCTTTGACTTTGGAGCCTTAGCTTCTTGAGTCCCAGCAGCAGTCTTTTTAGTATTTTCCTCTGCCATATTATCTCCTTAAGTCTTACTCGCTGCCTTAGGTTGTGCACCACCGACCGCGATCGCCTTACCCTTACGAGTACGTGCATTCGTTCGAGTACGCTGGCCGTTTACTGGCAACTTCGCCTTGTGACGCATTCCTTTGTAAGAATTAATATCCTTTATTCTTTTAATATTATTGCTCACGAGTCGACGAAGATCGCCCTCAACACGATATTTCTCAGAGATAATATCATTAAGTTTTTGTTCGTCAGCCTCGGTGAGATCTTTCACCCGAGTGGTAGGCTCGATTTTAGCCTCCGCAAGGATTTTTTTGCTTGTCGTGCGACCAATCCCATACACATAAGTAAGCGCAATCCACACCTGCTTATCGGACGGAATTACTACACTAGCTATTCTAGCCATATTTTAACCCTGCCTTTGCTTATTCTTAGGTTTTTTCTTATTGATGACCCTTAGTACACCCTTTCGGCGCACAATAATGTCATCTGGTGAAATTTTCTTAACACTAGCACGTACTTTCATGGTGTTAAAATCCTTTCCTTTCGTTAAAGTTGCAAAACTCCAACTCTAAAAGTGCGCTAAACACTTTTGCAAATAGTGTCTAAAACACTCAAATGTTGTAAATTCTACAACGGTCTAATATTTAATCTTTGAGCCTGAAGCTTATGCGACCCTTCGTCAAATCATAAGGAGTCAACTCCACTTCGACTCTGTCACCCGGGACTAATCGGATATAATTTTTCCGCATCTTCCCGCTCATATGGGCAACAATAACATGACCATTCTCGAGTTCCACCCGAAACTGGGTATTCGGCAGTGCCTCAACAACACTACCCGTCAGTTTGATTACTTCCTTTTGACTAGCCATAAATTACCCTACCATTATACTATAAAAAGCCAATAAAGTAAACACCTTTTCCTTACGATTTACGCCATTTTAGGACTCGAGTAGGACCGCCCTAGTGAACTGCCGCGACAGATAAGTTCCTTGTTTTGCAGACCATTCTCCAGTGCAAGAAATCAAGGTAATCGACTCTTTTCCTTTTTCCGGACTTTTTGCAGCCTTCGTCATATAACTATCAGCTTCAGAAAGCTCAACAGTATTATTTTCGACCACAGAATACTTAAACTTTTTCCCGTCCCCCCTCTCAACCAAAATGATGTCACCCGCCACCAGACTCGGCAATTCTTTAAAAACACCATGTATATGCGGACCACCGTTATGGCCATCAATTATGATCGTTCCGCCCTGCCCTGGCTTGCCGGATCCTTCATACCATCCTACATCAAAAATATTCCGCGGCGTATCGAGCTCGCCCTTAGTATTTACACCCATTGGTAACACCCGCGCGTTCGAAACACCCAATTTCTCAATCGTTAAATATCTTGGCCTATCGCCAGATACGGTATATTCCTGTACCTCTTGCTCACTAGGCTTTTCCTCGATAAGTTCCTCACTCGACGCACTCTCAGTGATAACCGCACGTTCCGACCCCTCCTTTTCACTATAATAAGCATTCTCAAATGTCAATACTCTTACCAAAAATACTATTAAACAGATGAAAAATACCGTCCAAAGCGTCCATTTAATAATAGTTTTCGCACCAATCGTTCTAAGATTCATTGCTGTAATCATCATAAGTTATCATTAGAGCTCTAGAATCCACCGACCTTAGATTCTCCAATGCCACCGTCACCACAATGAGCAACCCAGTCCCAGAAATCGAAAGACCAATCGGCGCTCCAGTAGTCATGATAAATACAAAATCCGTAATGAAGGGCAACATAGCAATAATACCAAGCGCCAACGCCCCAAACAAGTCAAGCCTATTTACTACCTTCGACAAATACTTTGCCGTCATTATGCCAGGTCGCACCCCTTCAATAAAGCCGCCTTGTTTCTGCAAATTATCGGCAATCTCTTTAGTATTAAAGATAATTGAAGTATAAAAATACGTGAATACAAACACTAATATAAAATACATTGCCGGGTAGACGAACCATTGCGCGGTAATCCCATCAGGGTACATTGTCGCAAAATTCTGCGCCGAAGGAGCCGAAAATACTGACACCAAGGTTGCACCAATCTCATTGCCTGGATTAACCGAACTAATGACCTGGCCAACTAGCGCCGGCAAAGAAAGGAATGCCGTCGCAAAGATCACTGGCACCACACCAGCCGCAATCAACTTAATAGGCAAAATAGACTTAATACCACCATAAGACGAATTACCATGCACTCTTTTCGCATAATTAATTGTAATAATTCTCTGCGCCTCATTTAATTTCACTAGACAGTAAATCACTATCAACATTGCAATCGAGAACCCAAGAATAATCCAAAACGTCGTCGGATCCACTGGTATATCTAACCCAAACAGATTTAAACTACCTTTACTCGTATCGAACAACGCTTTACCCAGTGCAGCCATAGTATTCGGTAGCTGCGAAATAATCGAAGCAAAAATCAATGTCGAAATACCATTTCCTATTCCTTGCTCAGTAATCAATTCACCAAGCCACATCAGTATCACTGACCCAGCCGTCATAGCGGTCACTGATAAAGCCCAATCCTTCATAGTAGGCACAAAATCTGAAGCCACATTTGCTGCCACCGTTGACTGATACAATATGAAAATATAAGCAATAGATTGAATAATCGCCAAAGGTACCGTCAACATCCTCGTCCATTGATTAATTTTCCTTCGCCCACTCTCGCCATCATTCGACAATTCTTCTAGACGCGGTATAGCTTTTGATAATAGTTGGACAACAATCGAACCAGTAATATACGGAGAAAGCCCAACCAATATAATGCTGAATGAAGCCAACCCACCACCAGAAATCAAATTAAGGAAATTCGAAAAGTCAGACTTCTCAAGTAGATTAGTAACCGCCTCCTTAAAAGTAGCAGCATCACCCATTGGTACCGGAATTTGCGCCAGTAAACGATATGCCACAATAATCCCGAGTATTACAAATACCCGTTTCAGCATATCCTTATTCTTCAATGATTTAAAAATTGTCGAAAAATGCATAAAACCTCTTTAATAACTATATATAATAATAGCACACCTCTCCCGTAATTGCAACGTAATTTCAGCGAAATCGGACTGAGTTATTCCTCAGTCCGATTAAGTGCTACTTCGCGCTACTTTTAAACTAGAATTTTTTTCCTAGATTTCTTCTAGTTCTTCACTAGTTGGCTCAGTGCCGTTTCCTAGTGGTCGTACACCAGTACCTACCGGAATCTTACGCCCAATAATCACATTTTCCTTTAGACCCTTCAAGTGATCGACCTTGCCGTTAATTGCCGCATTTATCAATACTCTAGTAGTATCCTGGAATGACGCAGCCGACAAGAACGAATCTGAGAAAATCGAAACCTTTGTGATACCAAGTAGTAAATGAGTGTAGGTCATTGGCTCTTTGCCTTCCGCCTCAAGCTCACGATTCGTCATAATCGCAGCCGACTTAGAAATAATATCGCCAGACACAAACTCCGAATCTCCTGGATCATTAATCTGAACTCTGGAGAACATTTGACGCACTAGTATTTCCAAATGTTTCGGAGAAATCTCATGTCCCTGCGCCGCGTAAACGTTCAAAACGTCATTCATGATATACCGTTCTGTCGCCTCAACACCCTTGTATTTCAAAAGCTCTTGCAGGTTCAAAGACCCAGTAGTTAGCCTATCGCCAGCCTTTACCGAATCATTTGACTTAACCACTAATTCGGCATCACCAGGAATTTCAAGCCTTACTGGCGAACTAGCTGCCGCGACTAAGATAATGGCATCATTCACCAATTCCACAATCGCTTCATGCGTAGCTTTAATGGCCGGTTTGTCTCCACTCTTCTTGACTAGAGTCGTACCATTCTTCACGCTTTCGCCATCTTTCACTGCTGGCTTCCTACCACCCAACTCAATACGCTCAATTGCGCCAGACTGCGGAGTGATTTGAATTACGTAATGGTTGTTATCTTCCCAAACTTCAACCACACCATCCACTGGCGATACATACGCTTGCCCTTTCGGGTTACGCGCTTCCAAAAGCTCCTCGACACGAGGTAAACCTCTAGCAATCGCACCGGAACCTGCCACACCAGAACCATGTTTCGTATCAAGCGTTAGCTGCGTACCAGGCTCGCCCAAGGACTGCGCCGCAATTACGCCGACCGGCTCATTAGCATCCACCAACGCCCTAGTCGACATATCAATTCCGTAACTCTTACGCGGAATCCCCTCAACAGCAGTAGTAGACAAAATTGATTGAATTTTGACTGAATCTATCTTCTCATCAGCCTCAATTTGCTCCGCCATCTCCTTAGTGATTAATTCGTCCGCCTCAAGATAACCCGGAACAACCTCGGCCGTATATCGACCAGCAATCCGAGCGGCAAAACCAATACCCGAGAGCTCAGTTTCATTCCGATATACCGTAAAGCCAGGATCCTCGGCTTCTTCATCAGTCGTAAACACATCTTGCGACACATCAACCAAACGACGCGTCAAGTATCCGGAATCGGCCGTACGAAGCGCCGTAGACACCTGCCCCTGACGAGCACCTCGTGTTGCGATAAACGATTCCAACGTATTCAAGCCTTTCTTGTACGAAGATTTCACTGGTAATTCGATTTCGTTGTTGTTAATATCAACCATGATACCAATTTCCGCCGAAGCAAGTTTGATATTCGAAATATTACCACGAGCGCCGGAGTTTACCATTACTGCAATATCGGTATCCATTTCCGAAAGCTTACTCTGCAAGAAATCAGAAATTTTCCTATCGATATCGCGCCAATTCGCAATCGTCAACTTGTGGCGTTCTTCCTCGGTTGTCAAACCATCATTATAATCCTGCTGAATCAAAGCAGTTTTAGCGTCGCCCTCCGCGATAAAATCATCAATCTCATCATAAGTTGGATAATCGTCTTTCGCCGTCGAAATCGAAGCGATTGTTTCGTATTCAAACGCGAGATCCTTCAAGGCATCTGCGGTTTTTACCATTACATCAGCACCGTATTTATCGAAAATATCCGCCATAACCTTCGAAAGATGTTTCTTAGTTTGCACTGAGTTATCATATTCGTAATCTGCAGGCAGAATCTCGTTAAAGATTACTCGCCCAAGAGTTGTATTACGAATTTCTTTCTTTGCGAATACCCGAATAGGCGTTTGGAGCGCAATTATACCCTGATCATACGCCAGTTCTGCTTCATACACGCTAGAAAACGCCCTCGCTTTACCAATATCCGTACCTGGCTTATCGTAAGTCAAATAATACGCACCAAGCACTACGTCCTGATAAATCGCAAGTACCGGCGAACCATCTGCTGGTTTCAAAAGATTATTATGCGCAGACATCAATTCTTTTGCTTCCATTTGGGCTGCATCCGAAAGCGGCAAATGTACCGCCATCTGGTCACCATCATAGTCGGCATTAAAACCAGACGCTACCAGCGGATGAAGCTTAATCGCTTTACCGTCAATCAATCTCGGTTGAAACGCCTGCACCGAAAGCCTATGTAGTGACGGCGCGCGGTTAAGCAAGACATATTTTCCTTTAATAACTTCATCCAGTGCATCCCAGACTACCGTTTCCTTCGCTTCAATTAGCCTAGAAGCCGATCGGATATTGTTAGCATGTTCATTCCGGATTAACCACGAAATCACAAATGGTTTAAATAGTTCCAATGCCATCTGCTTCGGCAAACCACATTCATTTAGCTTAAGCTCAGGGCCGACCACAATTACTGACCGCCCAGAGTAATCCACGCGCTTGCCCAACAAGTTCTGGCGGAAACGCCCCTGCTTCCCTTTAAGCAAATCAGATAAGGATTTCAATTTTCTTCTACCGTTAGTAGAATTGGCGCCCCTAGACCCATGCGCAGCCGAATTATCAATCAGCGCATCAACTGCCTCCTGGAGCATTCTCATTTCGTTACGGCAAATCACCGCCGGCGCATTCAAATCAATCAACTTCTTCAAGCGGTTATTTCTGTTAATTACTCGCCTATACAAATCGTTCAAGTCAGATGTAGCGAAACGCCCACCAGGAAGTGCGATCATCGGGCGAAGATCTGGCGGAATAACCGGAATCACTGTTAAAATCAAATCCTCTGGTCGAATACCAGCCGACTGCATCCCCTCCAAAGTCTTCAATCGTTTTTGGATTTTCTTTTCTTTCTGTCCCCTTGCATCCTTTTCTTGCTCACGCAAATCCTCAATCAACTTATCAAGGTCGATTTCGTCCAGCAACATTTTGATTGCCGTCGCGCCCATTTCCACAGTAATAAAATCTTCATATTCCTCGGGCAAATTACGATAATCTACCTCGGAAATGACATTTCCCTTTTTGAACGATTCTAGCATCGATTTCCTCGAAGCATAATCCGCCTCAAGTTCCTCAAGCTCTTTCGACTGTTGCTCCGCCAAAGCCTTCACATTAGCATCAGCTACTTTTGACTCTTTCTCGAATCGCAGCCTTATCGCATCTCTCGCTGCCATCGTCTGCCCCTCCAAACTTTCTAGCGCCTTTGCCACCTCATCCTCTTTAACTTCAATAATTAAATAAGTCGCAAAATAAACAACTCGTTCTATATTCTTAACCGTAATGTCCAGCAAAAGTGACAAAGCAGAAGGCACCCCGCGCATAAACCAAATATGCGCAACTGGAGCTGCTAAAGCAATATGCCCCATTCGTTCTCGTCGTGTAATTGACTTTGTAACGATATTACCTTCTTTATCCACCGCCGCTTCTCGCGAACGTACACCCTTAATCTTTGAATCATGGGGATTAATATCTTTCGTTGGCCCAAAGATTCTCTCGCAAAACAACCCATCCCGTTCCGGTTTCTGAGTACGGTAGTTAATTGTTTCCGGCTTTGTTACTTCGCCGTAACTCCAATTCAATATATCATCCCGACTCGCGACCGATAGCCTAATCGAATCGAAATCTGACGCACTGATAAAATTATCCATCCACGCCATATTAGAACTCCTCTCCGAGATCAACGGTACCATCCGTTTCGTCAATCTCTGTTATTTCAAGATCGGACTCCCCTTCATCATCCGCCTCTTTTATTTCGACACCTTCTTCCGCCATCATGGCATCTGCCTCAGCTTCATCCAAATCAAGAATCTTCGGCTCAGTGTCTTTTTTGTGCTGATCATAGATGGACTGATCATCTTTATCTTTCTCAATCTCCTTTGACGTCTTTTCAATTACGTCTCCTGCGTCCGCCGATTCGCCGTGGTCCAAAAGGTCAACCTTCAGCCCAAGCCCTTGCAGCTCCTTCACTAAGACATTAAAACCTTCTGGCAATTTCGGCCCTTCAATCGGCTCATGCTTGATAATAGACTCGTATGCCTTAGCACGACCATAGACATCATCAGACTTAATCGTCAGCATCTCCTGGAGCGTCGTAGCAGCACCATAAGCTTCAAGTGCCCAAACCTCCATTTCTCCAAATCTCTGACCACCATTCTGTGCCTTACCACCAAGTGGCTGCTGTGTCACCATCGTGTACGGACCAGTCGAACGTGCGTGAATCTTATCTTCTACCATATGATGCAATTTCAGCATGTGCATCACACCAACAGAAGTACGCTCATTGAATGGCTCGCCAGTCAAACCATCATATAGCTGAACTCTACCATCACGCGCAAATCCAGCCTTTTCGAGCTCATCAGAGATAACCTCATCTGGCACACCGTTAAACGAAGGTGTCGCGACCTTATATCCCAATGCTCTAGCAGCCATCCCGAGATGAATCTCGAAAAGCTGCCCCAAATTCATACGTGACGGCACACCCATTGGCGAAAGCACAATATCAACTGGAGTACCATCTTCCATGAACGGCATATCCTCAACAGGCAAGATTCTCGAAACTACACCCTTATTACCATGTCGTCCCGCCAATTTATCGCCGACTCCGATTTTACGCATCTCTGCCACGAAAATCTTAATTTGCATAATCACGCCAGCTTTCAGTTCATGGCCTTGCTCACGCGTATAAACTCTTACGTCAACCACTTTGCCAGTCGAAGCTCCATTCATACGTACCGAAGTATCACGTACATCCTTGGCTTTTTCGCCGAAGATTGCTCTAAGCAACCGTTCCTCGGAGCTCAGCTCTTGCTCGCCTTTAGGAGTAATTTTCCCGACCAAAATGTCGCCATTCGAAACTTCCGAACCAACCGTTACGATACCATCTTCGCCAAGATGTCTCAAAGCATGTTCAGAAACATTTGGAATGTCCCGCGTTACTTGCTCCGGCCCCAGCTTGGTTTCGCGTACCTCAACGTCAAAATCCTTAATATTTATCGAAGTTAACGTATCATCCTCGACCAAACGATTTGAAATCACAATCGCATCATCCATGTTGTAGCCCCGCCATGGCATAAACGCTACTAAAAGATCACGCCCTAGCGCCAATTCACCATCATGAATCGAAGCACCTTCAATTAAAGTATCCCCCTTCTTTACTTTCTGACCTCGAGCTACTACGGTCCGCTGATTATAACAACGATCATCATTAGTCTTCTCAAAATGCTGCAACTTATACTCTCGATCACCGCCCTTATCATAAGTCACAATGACTGAATCGCCATCCGCCTTCTTCACTACACCGCTACCAGAAGCCATAATCAACTGTGAAGTATTTTTCGCAACTTCTCGTTCAATCCCAGTTCCAACAATCGGGTTATCTTGCTTAAGAAGTGGCACTGCTTGTTTCTGCATAGCGCAGGCCATGAGCGAACGGTCAACGCGGTTTTTCTCTACAAATGGAATCAAAGAAGCCGAAGTTCCTAAAATCTCCTTATGCGCTGCATCAATATGCGTAACACGAGAAGCCTCGACTTGGGCAGGAGTACCATGCACCCTCGCCGATACCCAGTCTTCCATAAACTTGCCGTCCTTATCCAGTTTTACCGAAGCATCCGCAATAATCTTATCCTGCTCCGTATCAGCATCCATATAAACGACTTCGTCAGTTACTTTACCATTCTTTACGACTCGATAAGGCGCCTCAATGAAACCGTATTCATTAATTCTCGCATAAGTCGCAAAGTTAAGCACTAGCCCTACGTTGCCACCTTCTGGAGTTTCTACCGTACAAATACGACCATAGTGTGTCGGGTGCGCATCCCGAACATCAAATCCGGCTCTTTCCCTTGTTAGACCACCAGGCCCCATAGAAGATAGACGCCTTTTATGTGCCAATTCAGAAAACGGATTAACTTCGTCCATCAGCTGCGACAACTGCGAAGTTGCAAAGAATTCTTTTACTGCCGCCACCACAGGTCGAGCATTCAACAACTGCGACGGAGTAACTTCTTCAACACTTGCCATTGACATTCTGTCAAGTATATTGCGCTGCAATCGGAGCATGCCTAATCGGAATTGCCTTTGCACTAATTCCCCTACCAATTTTACTCTACGGTTGGATAGCGAATCAATATCATCCGCTGGCTCTTGCGTGTTATTCAACCGAATGATCTCCGAGATAATTGCGATCACATCATCCATCTGTAAAGTTCTAAATTGAGGTTCGTTCGGCGTGTCGAATCCCAACCTTCGATTCATCTTAAAACGACCCACGTTCGAATAATCATAACGCTTCGGATCAAAGAACATTCGTTCAATCATCGATTTAGCATTTTCAACCGTAGCTAAATCGCCCGGTCGAATCCGACGATAGACCTCAAGCAGTGCTTCGCCCTGGTTGGAAGTCGTATCCTTATCAAGCGTAGCATCAATATAATTACGCTCACCAGTATCTACGTTCTCAAATTTCTCTTTAATCTGCGTCTTAGATAGACCCAAAGCCCTCAAGAAAGTCGTTACCGGCAGTTTCCGCCTTCGATCAATTTTTACATAAATTGCCCCGTTTACAGCCGTTTCGAACTCCAACCAAGCTCCACGACCAGGAATAATCTTCGCGCCGTAATAACGCTTCAATCCTATCGTCTCTGCGCTAAAGAAAACACCAGCCGACCGAATCAGCTGCGACACAATCACACGCTCGGTACCATTAATGATAAAAGTAGCGCGCTCGGTCATCCAAGGATAATCGCCAAAATAAATGTCCTGCTCTTTTTTCTCTCCAGTTGTCTTGTTTTCTAATTCCACCAAAACATGTAGCGGCGCCTCATAAGTCGCAAGATTATATTTCGCCTCCTGCTCAGTTTCTTTTGGATCTTTAAAATAATAATCTTTAAATCTTAAAGAAAGTTTCTGCCCGGTATAATCGTCAATTGGATTAAGCTCCGCAAAAACCTCCCTCAAGCCATTTTTGACAAAATCCTCCCACGAATCCTTTTGATGCTGAGTCAAATCCGGAATCGGAAGCGATTGGTCACCTTCAGTGAAAAATACTCTTTCACTTATAGCTGGTTTACTTGCCATTTTACCTCTTATTTATTAGTGTTATTAATCTTTTTCGATCTCACTGCGGAACTCCACACATAATCCATAGTTCGATCTCAGCGCCGAAGATTACTGCCTTATTTCCCCCAGAGAGCCGCCAATCTCTCATAAGATTACAAAATAAGACACACTGCTTCTTATAATCAATATTATCACAATAAATCAAAAAAATCAATATCTCTCCAAAAAATCCCTTCAACGGAAAGGGATTTTTTGAACATAGATAAGCTCTCAACAATGATATCTAATTATAAGCAAACTCGCAGTTAGTTAGCTTATGTTTAATTATACTCTTTCATTTTCGTTTGTCAACCATTAAGTTCAGCTTTTTTTCAAAATTCTTAGCCAAAAGAAGAGCAGGCTCTACGCCTGCCTTCTTTCCAGTCTTAACTTCATCTCTTGAAACTCTAGATTTCAGAAGAAAACCGAGCATACTTAGATATCAAGATCATCCAAATCGGCTAGCTCCGCCCTTGTCTTCTCGGCCAAATCCGAAGAAGAATCATCATCCGAATAGGAATCACCCATTGAAGTATCTTCGCTTTCTTCCTCGTCAGACTCAGTGCTACTCACTTCCTCATGACGATCCTCGTCATGCACACGCTCGCTATGCCCATCATCAGTATTTACTATCTTCAAATTATATCTAGCATCTTGTTTTGTACCTAATGCCCTCAACAGCACACGAATTGCCTGTGCAGTCACGCCCCGCTTACCAATCACTCGACCTACGTCCTCCGGATCAACCGTCAAAGACAATAGCACCCCTCGTTCATCAATCGTTCGTTCTACTGCTACCTTTTCAGGATTGTTGACTAAGGTTTTTACGATATATTCTACAAATTGTTGGTCAATAGTAGCCATTTTATTCCTCCATTTATATAATTATTTCTAAATAAATTATAGCATAAACAAAACAAAAACTAAACTTATTCAGTTTCGCCAGTCTCGGCACTCGCTTCTGGAGCAACCTCTTCTTTAGGCTGATTTTTGCGCAACTTGTCCGCGTGTTTCGCGGTAGCTTTCTTGATTGGCGCCTCCTTGTACCACTTTGGCATAGCAACGCCATTCTTCTTCAAAATATACGCTACTCGAGAAGATGGTTGTGCACCATTATTTAAGTATTTTTCCACTTTTTCCTTATCCAAAGTTAAAGCCTTGGTTGCAGGATTATAATTGCCGACCTCAGCAACCACGCGTCCCGAAAGTGGATGACGCTGTGATTCTTGGACGACTATCCGGTACGTAGGGTAATGCGCCCGGCCATTACGTTGCATACGAATCGCTAGCATATTTCTCCTTATAATTAATTTCCTAAATTATAACACACTTCTTTAGAAAAGAAAACCCCTAATCCTCTATCCGCTTCGGATAATATGCCATCCCCTCTGCGTGATATTTCAAAATCCCCTCTCGCGCCGCCATAGTCTGCGCCTCTTGTTTAGAGTGACCATTACCCACCCCAATCAGTTCGTCATCAACATAAAGTCCAACCGTAAAAGTTTTATCATGGTCCGGCCCACTTTCTTTCATAGTCCTGTAGGTCGGCGTTACTCCATTTGATTTTTGTGCCAATTCCTGCACGTAAGATTTTGGATCCCTCCAAGTCCCCTCCTCAATAATCTTATCAATCTTAGCTATAATGTACTTAAAAATAAACTCTTTCGCCGTCGCATAACCTTGATCGAGATAAATTGCACCAATTACCGCTTCGAAGCAATCCGCCAGAATCACATCATGCGCCCTCTCCGACCCTTGTTTTTCGCCTTTGGACAAAAGAACCAGTGGCTCATATCCTAATTCTTTTCCAGCATCCCCAATTGACTCTGTCCGCACTAGAGCCGCCCTCAGTGCCGTCATTACGCCCTCAGGTTCATTATAATTCCTATACAAAAAGTCAGACGTTACTAACTCCAAGACCGCATCCCCCAAAAACTCCAATCGCTCGTTATGTTCATGTGCTTTTCTGTGCTCATTCACGTAACTTCTATGCGTCAATGCCGTTACTAGTAGTCTAATATCATTAAACTCAAAACCTAACTTCTCCCTTGCAAAATTCTCATACGCAGAAAAATCTACCATTTTACCTCCTTTAATAGTCGCCCGTTCGGACTTTTTTCTTTGCAATTAGCATCAGTTTACCAATATCCTCGTACTCGATAGTATCGAGTGCTTTTACAAACGGAAACCATGCAATTCCTTTCATCCATTTTTCTCCAACTGGCATCTCATGCGAATCCAACGCCTGCACTAAATATATTTGCGTCGTCATCAAAACAAGCTTATCTGCTCGACGGTATTTGAAATGAATCTTACCGAGCCAAGTCAAAATAGACACATTTTTAAGCCCAGTTTCTTCTTCAATCTCTCTCCTTGCCGTCATTTTCGCAGTCTCGCCCGGCTCGATATGCCCCTTCGGAATCGTCCAACGCCCTTTCGAATCTTGAATTAAAAGAATCTCAATATCTTTCTTGTCTTTAGTCAAACGAAAAACAATCCCACCAGAAGTCGGCTCTCTCACCACCTCTTGAATAGCCACTTTCTTACGAAAAACAGCCGAAGTGAGCTTTTTAAATCGCGACTCCTTATAGTTTTCAGTCGGCAGAGCTTCCGGTACTTTCAATTTCCTTTTCGCCAATGGCTCCTTGTCCAGATTCGCCCTCGGCGTTTGGTTCCGCAACCTGCTCGACCGGTTTATTTTTTGATCCATGATTATTTTCTTCAATAATTCCGAGCTTCTTGTAGGCCGTCCCAAGCACCCCGTTTATAAATCTCGAGGAATTCTCACTCCCAAACGACTTCGCTAGCTCTACTGCTTCATTAATAGCAACTTTCGGCGGTATCGTATCGCCACACTCCGAAAGTTCATATAGTCCCATCCTTAGGATGTTACGATCAATCGCCGCAATTGACTCTATCGGCCATTCCGGCGCCATAGGCTGCAGCGCAGTATCTAATGTCTTAAAATTCTTTACTACATTATGCGCCAAACCATATACAAATTCCGTATCTCCCAACGTTTTTTCGTACGGCTCGATATTCTTCGCCACCACAACATCCAAATCGACTTCTGGGTCGTGTGCCAAAGTTCTAAGCTCGTACTCATACAAACTTTGCAACACTATTACTCTTCCTAAATGTCGATTACTAGCCATCTTTTAATATTCTTCCTATTTATTAGTTTTAACCTTTAGATTAGGCGTTTTTTTCTTAGTTTCAAAAGCTTTAACGGGAGAGTGCTTATTTACCTCTCGTGCCAACTTGAGTCTCAAATGACTCCTGCGAAGCCCGGTCTTTCGTGGGCTGCTCTGTTTTTTAGGTTCAGGCATTATAACTCCTTAGTTTAATATCTTAATTTACCCTATTTTATCACATTTTTCAAATTACTACAACCCCGTTTTACCATCTCGCCAATTCTTTTAGCACTCTACTCTCCAAAAACCAACGCAAACAGCGCAATCCCGGCCGCAACCGATACATTAAACGATTCTTTTTGACCTCGCATAGGTATCTCCAAAAACAATTCAATTCGTTCTCTCATTTCCTCCGAAATACCATGTACCTCTTCGCCAAGTACCAAGACTACTTTGTCCGAAAGCCGTTCCGCAAACTTCTTATCCGAAAGCGACACAATTTTTTCTGTTTCAATATTGTTTTCTAATCCTACGACCTGCCATCCTTGCTTTCGCAATATCTCAACCTCGCTCAAAATGTCATCACAGCTTCGAATATCCAAAATATCTTCCGCGCCCAAAGCCGTCTTATGAATTTCTCGATCCAATTTTTCTCTTAGATGCGGCAAAAGAGAGCCGTCATGTACTCTTGGCGTATAACCCGACAAAATTACATGTGACACCCCAAAACCCTCTGCCGTCCTCAAAATCGCCCCCACATTATAGCAAGACCTAATGTTATCTAATATGAGTATTATTTCCACAACCCAGCTTCCTTCAAAGCCTTCTTGATACCAGGGCGGTCAAACCCCTCAATACGTTTCCCACGAATTACCGTCACCGGTACGGTCTTCATATCCGGTTCCCTGGTCGCATCACACTCTTGATAGGAAATGTTTTTCGAATCCAACCAATCCATTAACGCATGGCAATATGCACAGGTCGGTGTTGTATAGATCTTAATTACGTAATTGTCTTCAATGCTCACTATTTTATATCTCCAATATTTTTTTATTAAACCACAATATTTAACAGCTTCGCCTTCTTCACAAAAATTGTCTTTTTAATTCCAGGCGCAACATATTTTTGTACCTTTTTATCAGACAATGCCATCTCTACAATTTTTTCCTCGTCTTCCAAGTCACAAGCGTTTACTTCTAATTTTGCTCGTAGTTTTCCATTTATCTGCACGATCAAGATTGCTTTGTCCGAAATCAAGTACTTCTCATCCCACTTCGGCCACTCATCATTCGCCCCGTATTTCTCCAAAATTTCGGAAGCTAAATGCGGTGCAAAAGGCTTTAGCAACTTTGATAAGACGATTAAGTCTTCCTCACTCGCCCCGACCTTATACAACTCATTCACGTATTCCATCAACGCCGCTACTGCAGTATTAAACTGATACTTATGAATATCCGTAGTTACTTTTTTAATTGTAGCATGTCGAATCGCAGCGGTCTTTTCCGAATCATTATCGCTAACCCCTCCAAAAGCGAGATTATAGCACCGATTCAAAAACCGATATACGCCACCCACCGACCTCGGGTCCCAAGCCGCGTCCATATCATACGGCCCAATAAACATTTCATATGTTCTTAAGGTATCGGCTCCGTATCCATCATTAATTACATCCAACGGATCAATTACGTTACCCTTTGATTTAGACATCTTTTTGCCATCCGGCGCATTAATGTAACCATTATATAGCAATCGTTTTATCGGTTCGCGGAATGGCAAATATCCCAAATCTGCAAAAAACTTACACCAAA
>JAFWHP010000042.1 GCA_017515125.1 Candidatus Saccharimonadota bacterium
CGAATGAGCATGTGACGAACCCGATTATTTTTTACAACTTTTCCCCGAGAATTACGAAGTAAAGTTACAGATTTGCGTAAGCAAGTCTGATAACTTGATCGGAGTAATGAACGGGCGAAACGTTGTAAAAAATAATCAGGCGTGAGGAAACCGCGAATGAGCAGACGATCTATTTATCTATTTATTTTTAGTTACATAATTCGTAGCTCCCGAAATACTACGAATTATGTAACAAGATATTATAAAGATTATGCTATAATAAAGCATATGAAGAAACGAATAGTATTAGCCTTAGGTGGCAACGCCCTTCAGAAAAATGGCGAAGCTACCGCCGAAGCCCAAAAGAAAATCGCCGTCGAAGTCGGCAAGGTAATTGCCGAATTATCATACAAATACGAAATCATAATAGCTCATGGCAATGGCCCCCAGGTCGGCAATATCCTTATCCACGAAGAACAAGCCGCTTCCGCTAAAGCGCCCGCCATGCCTCTCGAAACCGCCGTCGCCATGAGTCAGGGCCAAATCGGCTATTGGTTAACTCAGGCCATCAATAACGCTTTTGCTCTTATCGGTAAGCACAAGCGCATTGCAACTATCGTTTCACAAGTCGTTGTCGACCGAAACGACCCTGCCTTTAAAAACCCGACCAAGCCTATTGGTCAATTCTATTCCGAAAAAGAAGCAAAAGAACTCGCCGCTAAAAATGGTTGGACCGTCAAAGAAGATTCTGGTCGCGGTTGGCGCCGAGTTGTCGCCAGCCCAAAGCCTATCGACATTATCGAAAAAGCCTCAATAATTGAACTCGTAAAAAGCGGCAGCATTGTTATTGCTGCCGGCGGTGGCGGCATCCCAGTCTATAAAACCAAAATTCTAAAACGAATTAAGGGTGTTGATGCCGTTATCGACAAGGATTACGCCGCCGAGAAACTTGCCGAGCTGACAAAAGCCGATATTTTCGTTTCCGTCACTGCCGTCCCCAATGCCTTCCTGAACTACGGCACTCCCGAAGCAAAAGCGCTAAACCATGTAACCGTAAAAGAAATCAATCAGCTAAAGCGCTATGGTTATTTCAAAGCTGGCTCCATGCTCCCCAAAATCGAAGCCGCCGCCAAGTTCGCTTCTCATCCCGACCGTATCGGTATCATCACCGATATCGATCATCTCGAAGAAGCCCTCCGTGGCGAGGCTGGCACAATTATCACGAAGTCTTAATCCAAAGAAACGCAAAAAGTAGCCAAGCACCTTGCATAACTCTCGAAATGCGCGATTTATGCAACAATAAATAATAATCCGCTCGCTTTAAGAAGCATAAAGAGAAAATCTATGATATAATATTGTCATATACTCTTGCCCGAGTGGCGGAATTGGTAGACGCGCTGGCTTCAGGTGCCAGTGGTAGCAATACCATACAGGTTCAAGTCCTGCCTCGGGCACCATAAAAAATAAATATGCAAAAGCATATTTATTTTTTATGACACTTGATGGCAGGATGTGAACCATAGGTTCACTCGTAGGAGGAGCCGAGCGACAATCTAAAACTTGTTTTAGATTGTTCGAGGCGACGACGTACGAATTGCTCGCACCGTAGGTGCGAGCAAAATCCTGCCTCAAACACGGACACATTACTCCATCAACCTCGCTAATTCATCCTTGTACGCCTCCACCCCCGGCTGGTCAAACGGATTCACTCCAAATAATTTCGCCGAAATCGCGCAAGAAAGCTCAAAGAAGTAAATCAGCTCTCCAAACCCCTTCTCATCAAACGAAGAAACCTCTATGTCTAATACCGGAATCCCTCCCGCTATGTGCGCCCGTCTTACCGCCGTAACCACCTTCGCGTTAAGCTCATCTGTCGGATAATCAATAATCGTCTCCCATAAATTCCGTCGCCCGTCCTGCATAAACTGCCCCAAAGAATGTAAGTCTGTCGAATAAATCACTGAAGCCGGAAACACTCCAGACTGCGCCTTCCCTTCCGATTCACCGTATAACTGCTTTAGCCATTCGTTAAAATACGCAGTCGCCGGTTCGAAACTCGCAAATACCTCCGTATCGTATCCATTAGAACCAAGTTCAAATCGTCGAGTAGCATATTTTGCCGCCGGCTCCACTGCAGTTTCCGCCGCATCTGACGCTCCTTCGAGCAATTTATCAATATCTACCCCCGCCACCGCAAGTGGCAATAACCCCACCGCCGTTAGAACCGAATATCTTCCACCGATATTATCTGGCACCACAAATCGACCATATTTGCAAGCCACCGCCTCATCATGCAGCGCCCCGTGCTTTCTATCCGTCGTCGCATATATTCGCGAATACGCCTCCTCCTCGCCGTACTTCTCAATTAGTTTCTTACGAAAAGCTCGAAAAGCAATTGCTGGCTCCAACGTAGTCCCCGACTTCGAAATCACATTTATTGAAAAATCCCGATCCCCTACGACCTTTAGGGCGTGTTCTAGCTCTCGCCGCGACAGAGAATTTCCCGCATAGACGATTCGCGTCCCCGACTTCGGCCTTAGCGCTTCGATTAACGCCCGGTGCCCCAGATACGACCCCCCGATTCCAATACAGACCAGCACCTCCGACTCATCTTGAATCTTCTGCGCCGCTTCCTTAATCCGCACCAACTCCCCCATATCGTACCTACGCGGCAAATTAAACCACCCTCCCATCTTATCTCTCGCAATTTCCTTCAAAATCTCCGCCACTCGTACGGTATCAATTTCCGTTTCAAATCCAATTTTAATCATAAAACCTCCTCATCTACTTTATCTAATTATACCAATCTTAACTCAAAAAATAAACTATTGCAATAAACTCAATTCCATGGTATAATTAATAGATACGCACTTTAACACAAACAGGGAAAGGAGTGGAAAATGAAATATTCAGCAAAAGTCACTTTGAAAAAATATGACATAAAGACCTTTGAGCTACTGACAACACTGGGGTTCACAATTTTCATCAAAAATGATCTTGCCGGATCAATTTTCGTCATAGACGATTACCGGAAGACCCATAAAATCGTAAAATTCGAAACCCTCAAAAACTCACTGACGACCTATGAATGTTTCTATAATGGAGATCGGCTCCCCAGCACCGCAATCGTATCATTGCTGGAAGACGATCCCAATGTTCTGACGTACAATATCGAAAAACGGGCCGAATAGGCCTACTTCATTCCCTCCCCTATCCCTCCGAGTTTATCTCGGGGGGATTTTTCATTTACAAGTATTGCTCTAACTCTTAAAATGCGCGAATTATATAACAAATAATTACTCGCTACATTTCCTTTACTGCTTGTTTTATCTCGTCCTGATATTTCGAAATCATCTTTAGCCTCGCAGTAATCTCTTTTTCTCCGATCTTAATCGCCCTCGCTAAAGCCAAATCACCCACTTTCGGCAAGAAAAACTTCTTCCATGCCGTAAACTCATCCTCCGTTCGCGCTACCCCCGCTGTATATCGTGGATAGCTTTCTAGGGTCTTATCCCCACCCATCTCTCTAATATAATCAAAATGCCCTTCCAGCCACGCAAAAACTTTCGCTCGCGACCGCGGATTCCTATACAAATATACAAACAGGTATAATTGATCCTGCGGCTTAACGATTTCCGGTTTTTCTAACAATTCCATCATCTTCGAAAGAACCTTCTCGTCCTTCGCAATCGTCCCCGCTAACAGTAACTCGAATTTTACTTCTGGATCTACCTCTTTCGTATATTTTTCAATATACTCCTCTATCTTTTCCGGCTCAAGATATAATTTCGCAAAAATAATGTCCTCTCTAATTTCCGCATCCAGTTTTATCAATTCCTCATCATACATCTCTGCAAGTTTCCGCAAATTTTCCTCATCTTCGGCATAATAGTTTAGCCCAAGTAAGATCGACCGCAGACGTATTACATTATCATCATCTCCCTTTCGCGTTTTAAACCCTAGCTTAGACAACCCCGGCCTAATTAACCTTCCGACAAACTTCTTGAACTCCTTCTCCTCATCCGAATCTGGCTCGAAAAATATCCGCAAATTTGCAATGATCGAAACGATTACACTCCATACCCCTGCTGATTCATCCTCACGAAACTCCCAAACCAACGGCATCAATGAAGCCGGCGATACTAGTCCCGCCTTCGCCACTAAATTCCGGTCAATTAAAAGTCGGATTTTCTCTTCTAGCCCCAGTTCATTAAACCTC
>JAFWHP010000043.1 GCA_017515125.1 Candidatus Saccharimonadota bacterium
ATCTGTTGCCATTCCGTTCCATCAACCACGACGTACCCTACTGGCACCGCAATTCTAGTATTGGAATCGGCCTTCGCTACGCCTATCCTTTTTTCGCCAACATCAAGTCCAATAACTTTCATATAACTCCACCTTTAGTTGTTATTTATTCTTTTGAATCGTTCGATTTTTCCTCACCCTCGGTCTTTTCTTCTACTTTTTCTGTATCCTTGTCGGTGTCGATTTTTACAGAGTCGCCATTTTGGTCTTTAACTTCTATATTTACGTTAATTTTGTTCGTATCTCCAGGTACACTCATTACCCATGGATAAGACCCCTGAATACGTACGTCGGCAATGCCATCTATATCTTTTAATGCATGCTGCGCATCTCCAATGCCCTTGCCTTTTACGAGTTCAACGATACTGCTGACGGTAACCTTTGGCCCAGTCAAATAGGTAGTTTTCAATTTGCCAGTATAACCACCTGTGGTCTGCGAGAAATTCTCGATAAATGGATTTTTTACCTCGTAAATTTCCTGATTTTCCTTAAGCTCGGCCTTCTTGGCGATAAACTCCTCAACCTTAGTCTTGTCAAGAATCTTAATTGATGACGTAGTAACCGCTTTTAATTTCGCTTTTTCGCCACTCTTAACTTCTTCTCCAACCCCAGGCGTAGAAATGGCCTCTCCGGTAGTTTGGCTGAAACTTGAATCAATTACTAAACTATTCTCGCTAATACCCTCGAGTAGTTTTTGCTTATTGGCATTTTCATCTGCCACCGCAAGTTGCTCTTTGGCTTTATCTATGTCTGACTGCTGCACAACGGTTATCTCTGCATCTGTCCCGCCGCTCATGGCCTTATCGGAATACACCCCTACCGGAGCAACCGTAGTCCATCCTGATTTTTCAACTCCAATATTATATTTAGAACCCGGCTCGGTCGCCGTTACCTCTATCTTTTTGGAAACCATACAACCAGAGTTTTTAAGCGAAGCCTTATCAGTATAATTCTCGCAGTCTTTGCTTAATGTATCAAGGTCGCCATCCCATTGAATCGTTACGCTCTTCCCAGATACGTAAGACAACCCATTAATCGTGAAAGTTGTGCCGGAATTTACTGGAATCTCTCCTCCATCCCCGTCAATTGGGAAATAGTAATACACATATATCTCTCCGCTTGCTTTTTCTCCAACATTTTTCTTGCCAGTGGCTTCGAACTCAACCTCTTTAATGTCTTCAATCTTCTTCTCTTCGAGATAGAACTTTCCCTCGGATGCACTTTCCTCGTTCATGTTAGAAGTGAAACTCACTGCCTCCGAAAAATTGTTTGACGTCGCCTTAACGCCAACCGTCACTGTGACTGCCGGAGCAATTGCGAAAGCCCAAACCAAAAAGACTATCAAGCCCAACACGCCAATTCCGCCAAAGATAACAAGCTTCTTATGCGCGCTAAACCATTCTGCGAATTTTCCACGATTTTTGGTTGGCTTCTCGGCCTTCTTTTTTGCCGGCTTTTCTTCTCCGTCTTCTTCGTCTTGATCTTTCTCGTCTTTCGCTTTCGAGCCTTTCTTTTCCTCGTCGGCTTTTTCTTTTTCCTCGTCGTCTTCTGAATCGTCATCCTCATCTTCCCCAAGAAGTTCCTCGACATCTTCCTCGGTTTCAACTTCTCCGTCCGATTCTTCAACTAGCGACTCCGCCTTCAATGCCTCAGGCTCCTCACTCACTTCCGGCACACTCGGCGCCGTTTGCAAATTTTTCGTAACCGGAAGTTTTGCGGCGGCAGCCAATCGTACAATTGACGGATCCACAGTGACCAGGACTATTTTCTTGTCAGCAGTTTTCCCAGACTTAGCGATTAATTTAATATTTACCACACTCCGAAATACCCCAGCCTTCTTAGGCGGGACAAGAGCGACAATTTTTTCTTTTGAGTTTTCGATCTTGAGAATGATGTCGGTAATATCATCCTCTGGTTCTACATAAATTACGTCCTTGTTCATATATAAAATATACCACATTTTTTGTTGCTTGTGTTAAAATGTGCTAAAATATATAGTAAATGAATATATTTAAGCGTACAAAGACCAACGACTCAAAGCCAACAAGCAACTCGGCCTTAGCGGAGATTGCACTAAATTCGATTCACGACGGCGTTATCATTACCGATAAGAATGGCATTATAAAATATATTAATCCCGCCGCTGCGCAAATGACCGGCTCCAGTGCGAGCCATTCGGTCGGTCTAGACTATGGACTAGTTATTAAGCTTGAATCAAAAGAAGGCAGAGAGTTGCTAGACCGCGAGAATCCGCTAATCCAGGCCATGACGACGGGTCAAGCTTTGGCGCCAACTGATGCTTCTTTGATTGTCGGTCAGTCTAACCAGCGTTTGCCAATCGCAATTTCCGTCCAAATAGCGAATGATTCCTCGGCAAATCGGATCATTACCTTTCGTGATATTTCCAAAGAGTTAGAGGAAGAGGGCGAGCAGACCGAGTTCATTTCGACTGCATCCCATGAGATGCGCACTCCAGTTGCTACCATCGACGGCTATTTGTCACTATCGCTTAATCCTCAGACCGCCACTATCGACGATCGTGCGCGCGGCTACCTGACGGCCGCCGAAAAGGCTTCAAAGCACCTAGGCAAGCTTTTTCAGGATCTTTTGGATGTTACCAAATTGGATGATGGTCGTATCAAGGCACATTTTACGCCAGTTGAAATGATAGAACTTATCAAGGGTATCTCGGATGACTATGCGGAGCGCGCCAAAAATGCCAAATTGACATATAATTTCGGCTCCAGCGAACCAGTTTCTTTTGGCAACAATCGCCGCATGGAGCAAGTGGTCTACGGCTATGTCGACGTCGATTTTATGCGCGAGATAATGGATAATTTAATAGAAAATGCCATTAAATACACTCCAGTAGGGGGTTCAATCTATGTCAACGTGCGTGGAGACGGCGATCGTGTCTTAATCAATGTAACTGATACCGGCATTGGTATTTCCGCCGAAGATCTAGGCCATATTTTCCAAAAATTCTACCGCGTCGACAATTCCGATACTCGCACTATCGGAGGGACTGGTCTTGGACTATATCTTGTCAAGCAACGCGCCGAGGCTATGGGCGGCAAAGTCTGGGCAGAGTCCGCTTTTGGCGAGGGCTCGACTTTCTATGTTTCCTTACCTCGCCTTACTAATGAAGAATATGAAAAACGCATGATTGTCGTTCAAAATCAGCAAATAATGAACGCAGCAAGCCAGCCTGCCACTGCACCCCAACCACCAGTTATGCCTCAGCCGAATCCCGTGTCTCAGCCCACTCCTATGCCTCAGACTACGACGCCAGTCCAGGCCGCAGGTCAGGTTTCGTCGCAGCCCTTTGCCCAGTCGGCACCATTGCCAGTACCACCAGTCGCCCCTGAGCCGATTACTCAACCAGTGCCCCAACCAGTCATTCAATCGACACCACCCGTTTCTCCTCAGCCAGTTATTGCTCAGCCAGCTCCTCATCAGCCAGTTGCTAAACCGGCTCCCGTCCAGGTGG
Source organism: Candidatus Saccharimonadota bacterium (assembly GCA_017515125.1). Taxonomy (GTDB): domain Bacteria; phylum Patescibacteriota; class Saccharimonadia; order Saccharimonadales; family Saccharimonadaceae; genus Nanosyncoccus. Next base: position 3,530 of record JAFWHP010000043.1, read on the forward strand.
CCTCCCAGTCGTTACCGACACAATTACCTCCAGTTCAGCCTGTAAATATCGCCACTCAGCCAGTTCCTAGACCTGTAGCGCCCACTCAGCCGAGCGTTCCCGCTCAACCTGTCACTCAGCCAGTCGCCCGCCCGTCGGTTACTGCTCCGATAACACCTGCTCAACCGATAGCTCCTTCTGTCCCACCAGCTTCCGCCCCACCAGCTTCTATTCCGCCAGCACCGCAACCGATAGCTCCTCCAGGCGCAACTCAACCTGTTAGTGATATTAATAATAAATTAAACGGAGAAAACAAATGAGTAAAGTAATGGTAGTCGAAGATGATGCAAGTCTGCGCGAAATCTACAGTATTCGTATTACCGCCGAAGGCTACGAGGTAGTTTCAGCGGGGGACGGCGAAGAGGCCTTAGCGGTCGCAGTTAGAGAAAAGCCCGATTTAATTCTGAGTGATGTCATGATGCCTAAGATTTCGGGCTTTGACATGCTCGATATTTTGCGCTCAACTCCCGAAACGGCGGGTATCAAAGTTATTATGATGACTGCACTCTCTGCTGATGATCAGCGCCAACGCGGCGAAAGACTGGGCGCAGATCGTTATCTAGTTAAATCTCAAGTTGGTATCGAGGACGTAGTTAATACCATCCACGAAGTACTTGGCGATCGCGTCACTGCTGCCCCTGCGGCTCCTGCGACCCCTGCGGCCTCTGCGACTCCTGTATCCTCGCCGGTTCCCGCGCAAGTCCCACCCGCCGCGCCAGCCACTCCTTACACGGATAATTCTCCTGCGCCTCAGACTGATTATTCCATAGGCCCCATGCCAGCCTCTGCCGCACCTGTATAGCCGACAGCTCCAGCTCTAAGTATTGAAAGTGAAAATGCTCAGTCAG
>JAFWHP010000044.1 GCA_017515125.1 Candidatus Saccharimonadota bacterium
AGTGCAACAATCACCACTCCAGCTAAGCCAAGCCAAATGTAATACTTCTTTTTCATCTTATCTCCCTACCCCATTCGCTGCTCTTAAGACCTCGGATGACACCTCCGGGAAATCTTCATACGAAAACACTATTCTTGGATAACTTAAAACCTTCCAATTATCTTCCCCCGTTTCGTATTCTAAAAGCGCTTTGTAAGTCACCCCAGCGACATCAAGCAACACTACCGCATATCTTTCCGCGACTATATAAGTTTTTCCCGTCTCATAAGAAACCCCGGGACTATAAAACTTCAAATTCGCCTCCAACGCCGCTACGATTTCAGCTTTATTCTCATTCAGAACCGTCTCATCCTTTCTCGCAGAATTCCCTTTTATCATCCATACGAGTACCAAGACCAGAACCAGAATTATTATAAATAATAAACCCGTCATCACTCTCCAAGTTTTTTTACTATCTTTAAGCGCCAACGCCATCACGCTCTCCTTGGAATTGATTTCCATAATTAATAAACCTAAACCTATATCTCCCAAGCTCCGAATCTAGATTTCGATAGAAATATCGCACCGCCATATCGTATTCTGCTAAATCTGATTTTATAATAATCTCACAGCTTCCCTCGCCACAAACTCCATAGTATATTTCGAACTCTCTCGATTTAAACGGAAGCTTCTCTACTACGGGAAACTCCTTCACCATCTGTTGAACATAATTGTCGTATTCAAAGCTCATCTTCCCATCCAGAATCGCATTATCGCCAAGGTCTTTGCTATACCAATTCTCCGTCAATACCGTATCCGGCTCCAGAATCGCAAAAACCGTTTCGGTCTCAAATCGTTCCAACTCAATTTCTGCAGAAAAAGTCTTAAATCCATATTTCGTTACTTCAATATCATATTTACCCGGCGCTAAATCTAGAACCTGCCTATCCTCTGCAACCCCATTGACAGTGACCGTCGCCGATTCCGGTGCATAATTTAATATTATTCTTGTTGGTGGAGTATTTACTACTATCGCCATCACAATTCCCACTATTACTAATAATCCAAAAATCCCGCCAATCAACAAAAACACCCATTGCCTCCGTCGTGACAGCATTTCCTCCGATAGTTCTCTTGGGTCCGCCAAAAGATTATTCATTAGTCCACCCATACTATTATTATAACCCATTCGGACATTGCCCCGACGGCAATTCCGATTCATTATCTTTTAATGCTTGTGCAATTTTAGTTAACACATCAAAACTACTATCATAATAATCCGCCCCGATCGCCACCGCAGTACATTGCCCGCTCGACAACTTAATAATTCCAAACTGTCTCGTCGCCGCCCCCGATCCAGACCCCCATCCCCCCCTACTTATCGCTTTGTCAAAAACGTTCAATCCCGCGTTCCTATCCGCCCCATTTTGCGCATTCATGTCCTTCATTATGCTTCCCGCACCTTTTACGGACCCCAAATTCGCCGCGAATAACGCTTGATCCTTTAATAACCAAGTCGTTTTCGCCGCAGTCAAACTCGCCCCTGTTCCATTGCTCGCTACGCTCGTCGCACCATCTCCCCCCGCCCGCAAAGCATCATTTACTTTTCCCGCCGCTCCCTGATTATCTCCTCCGAGCGACTCCCATAACCACCAGGCCGCACAATTATTCGATTTACCAACCGCCGCCTTTGTCGCCCTACCCATATCATCAGAATAATCGCACTGTTTCCCATATGGGTCTGTTACGGAACCGATACCAGCATCTCCTCCATCTATCGCCGCTATCGCAAGCGGTACATTTATAGTCGCCCAAGCCTTACCACCCTCCCATGAGCCACTCGTCGAAACTTCATTCGAACCATATGCCGCTACCGCTACCCCAACTCTATGTCCAGTCGATTCCTCAATCTTTTCTAGGTCTGCCCCTAAATTCCCCAGTGATTCATCCCCGCAACCTTCATCGTTTGCAGTCGAACCTACAAATCTAAAAATCCGATAGTTCCAACCCCTAGAAGAAAAAGCAAAATACTCTCCCAAATTACCTGTCCTGCGACTCAAAGACGCACTTGCTAATTTCTCATCTCCCCCGATATATATTTGTACATGCCCCGCCCCTCCTTGCCCACCCGACGGTGTTTCTTTTGAACCATAACCATGGCTTCCCTCATTAACCACCATTATATCGCCCGGCTTCATGTTGCTCTCGGAAGATTCATTCGGTATCTCCTTCCAATTCGCAGAATTCGACATATATCTCTCCATCTCCCAAGTACAACAAGGCGGAAAATCTGGATCAACCGCTTTTCGCACCACTACAGCCACAAATTTACCACAGTCCTGCGCATCCCCCAAATTCACGCCATAACCAGCCAGCCCCACTTCACCAGCCGCCTTCGCATAATCTGGATTAATCTGATTATAATGATTCTTATCCGGCCATGCTAATTGTTTTGCTACCCTTGAAATTGCCGCTCCCCCACCACAACCATCATCTTGATTTTCATCATCTTCTCCGTTCAATCTTCTACAAAACGCACTCGTATCATCCTCCTTCACTCCAGCACTAAACGACCCACTTACCTCATCCTTAATTAAAGCCGCAAATATTTTTCGTCCCTCACTATTCGGATGGATCCCGTCGCTTACCAGATACTTCTCTGGATTCTCCGATATAGCCCCCTTCCAATCCACTACCGAAACATTATCGTAATCATTCGCTGCTTTCATAAAATTATTATTATTAAAATTATAATC
>JAFWHP010000045.1 GCA_017515125.1 Candidatus Saccharimonadota bacterium
ATGTCTTTCGGGGGCTTTAGCGACCAACGGGGGAGTCTAGAGAGTGAGGATCCCCGCAACGACGGGCGCGACGAACGTCCCCCGAGAGACATTGTCCAATCGCAATCAAATTGGCCCTCAAAGAGGAAAACTATGGACTATCACAAAATTGCATTAGAAAAAATCGCCAAACAACTCGACACCCCAGCCGGCTTCATCCGCCTCTCCGGCCCCTTGGAGCACGACAATATCGTGAACGGCGACGGCCTTCGCGCCGTAGTCTGGACTCAGGGTTGCCCCAACCATTGTCCTGGCTGTCAAAATCCCGAAACCTGGGATTACGAAGCTGGTTTTCTTGTCGAAATCGACGAAATTAAGACTCGCTTGAAAGAGTTTAAGGGCCAAGCTGGCCTCACTTTCTGTGGCGGCGAGCCTTTTGTTCAAGCCAAGGCTTGCAAAGAAATCACCGACTGGGTTCGCGCCGAGTTGGGTTGGAACGTCTGGAGTTTCTCCGGTTTTACTTATGATATTATTAAAGAGTACGGCCAAGCTCCCTGGGAATTTTTAAAATCTCTGGATGCCCTTATCGACGGCCCCTTCATTTTAAAACAACGTGACTTAAGCCTCCGCTTCCGCGGTTCCAAGAATCAACGTCTACTTCACTTAGAACAGGGAACTGGCAAAATTTTATCCATAGAATAATTATCTGCCCAATAATCACATCAAGATATATAGTATAATAATACTATGGCAGATAATGATTCCGATCGCGTCAAGCGTGCTATAGAGATAGCAACCAAAGCCCACGAAGGCCAATTCAGAAAAACCGGCGAACCATATATTATTCATCCCCTCGCCGTAAAGAAAATTCTCGAGGAATGGGGCATGGATGAGGATACCGTAATCGCTGGCATTCTTCATGATACCGTTGAAGATACCGATTTGACTTTAGGCGACATTAAAAAGGAATTTGGTTCCTCGGTTGCCTTCCTTGTTGATGGTGTAACGAAGCTATCTACCGCAAGAAACGGTATGCGTGACATAGATACTTATCTCCCAGCGACTAAGGACAATTTTCTAAGACTCATGATTGCCCTCGGCGACGATATTAGAGTATTAATCATTAAGCTCGCCGATCGTCTTCATAATATCCGCACCCTTTCCGCTCTCCCTCCTGACAAACAGAAAAAAATCGCCAAAGAAACCCTCGAAATCTTTGCTCCTCTCGCCGACCGTCTCAATATGGGCTTGCTCCGCGTCGAGCTCGCCGATCTCGCCTTTAAGTATGTCGACCCTAAGCGTTTTGACGAGCTTAAAACTCTAATCGATAAATATAATAAATCCGCCGAAAAATCCCTCCAAAAAATCGAGGAGGAGATTTCTGCTGCTCTCAAAAAAGAAAAAATCAAATTCACTCTCTCTGGTCGCGTCAAATCAGTTTATTCACTCCATAAAAAACTCGCCAAGCACAACCAAAACATTAACGAGATTTATGACTTGATTGCTCTCCGCATTATTGTCGAAGACGTCACTACTTGCTATCTAGCTCTGGGTATTATTCACTCATTGTACACCCCAATGAGTGGCCGTATTAAAGATTATATTGCTATCCCGAAACAAAATGGCTACCAATCTCTCCATACCACCGTCATTACGAAAGACAAACGTATCGTTGAATTCCAAATTCGCACCAAAGAGATGCATGAATATGCCGATCGCGGTCTAGCAGCTAGTTTTTATTACAACGAACAGAAACTTACAGAGAACTACAAGAAGGGCAAAATCGAGCATCTCCCGACCAACCTTCTCTGGATCACTGAGCTTCAAGCCACAGCCGCAAGGCTAAGGGAGGGGAAGAAAGTCGACCTCAAAAAGCTCAAGCTAAATCTTTTCTCCGACAAAATCTTCGTTTATACTCCCAAAGGCGACATTATTGATTTGCCAAAGGGCGCCCTACCCTTGGATTTTGCCTACCGCCTCCACTCCGAAATTGGCGACCACGTCGTCGGTGTCAAAATCAACGGCAAAATGTCTAATCTTAACAAAAAACTCGAACATGGCGACGTCGTCGAAATTCTCACTTCCAAGAATCAAATTCCCAAACAATCCTGGCTCGATAAAATCATCACCTCCCATGCTCGCTCCAAAATCTTACATAATCTCAACCGCTCAAATAAGCCCAAAGAATCAAAGAAAAAACGCAAACCCCACAAAGTATGATATAATATCAATAGGTACATTGAATTTTTGTCGATGCAGCTCCTAGTTGTAATAGTAGGGCAGCTCATTCGACGAATGTAATTATGCCGATGTAGCTCAGTTGGTAGAGCAGCTCATTCGTAACGAGCAGGTCACAGGTTCGATCCCTGCCATCGGCTCCATATTTAATAGGAGAATAAAATGCCAAAAGCTGAAATTATCAAACACCCAATCGAACAGATCAGTGGCGATCTCAAAAAATCGGCCTGGTCAGCTATTATCGAATCTCTAGCCTTAGTTATTCTAGGCATCCTTTTTTTGGTTCTTCAGGATGGAATGATCAAGATTCTAGCCTACATAGTCGGTGCTTTCTTCATTGTCAAAGGCGGTTTTCAGATTATTACCTATTTCATGGAAAAGGGCCAAAATGATTTTTTCAATAACGGACTACTTTCTGGCGTTGTCTCGGTTTTGATAGGTACTGCCTCGCTTCTAATTGGCGAAGATATTGCAGGCGTGTTTCGCGTAGTGATCGGTATTATCGTTATTTATGAATCACTAGTTCGAATCAATATCGCCTCGAAGTTGGCCGCCGCAAAAATTAGCACCTGGAAGTATATCTTGATCCTCGCTCTTATGATGCTAGTGGTAGGTATCTTTATTACCTTTAATACCGGCGCAGTCATCACTCTGATTGGCTGGATGATGATTTTGACGGGTGTTATTGGCATTATCGGCGACACCATGTTCATTCAGCATGTCAATTCTGTCGTAGATACATTAACTAAAAAATCATGAAATATTTTAAAGAGGATTTTCTTAAGATTTATCATAATGAACGGGGAATTATCATCTTGATGCTTTTTAATCTCCTCCTCGCTACGGGTTTATTCATTTTTTCAATTACCAAGTTAAACCCTAGCAGCTCCGTTGTCAAAATTGGCTATGGCGATATCGGTGGCTATCGCGACGGCTCGTGGTATGATATGCTAGCTTTCCCGTTACTCTCTATCATTTTCGGCTTATTCCACAGCTTCCTATCTGTTCGGATTTTTCATAAACGAGGCGGTGGCATGACGAAATTTTTCTTATTTGTCACAACTTGTCTAATTCTCGGTACGGGCTTAGTTTTAATGCGACTTTTAAAAGAAGGTTAAATGAGCAGCAACGAAATACCTCAAGGTAAACGCACTCGCCTTTATCGCTTTCTTGAAATCTTACCAGGGCTTATTTCCTACGGCGCAATCATCTTGCTATTTTTACTATCTTGGCTTAACCCAGTCCTTGGTGCTATTTACTTATTTACGCTCATCTCTGCTACGCTTGTTAAGGCTATCGGTGTCGCCTATCGTACCGTTCAGGGCGCGGGAGTGATTAAGCGCGCCGAGCGTGTTGACTGGCGCAAGCGCATAGAGGATCTTAAAAACCCTCATGATGCCTACGAGCGACTTGTCGGTAGCGGCAACAGTAGCTATGGGTTTACTGAGCATCTTATGAATCTAAAAACCCTTTCTACTTCGGTCGACTTTACTTATCCTCAGCCCGATCGGATTTATCATGTTGTAATTATGACGGCATACAACGAGGGAATCGAAGTCCTAGATCCGTCTATCGAAGCCGTCAAAAACACCACATTCCCGAACGATCATATTATTTTTGTCCTTGCCTACGAAGAGCGAGGGGGCGAAGCTATCGAAAAGACCGCCAAAACTCTTTACCAAAAATACAAGCACGAGTTCAAAGATTTTATTCTTTCTAAGCACCCAGCCAACCTTCGCGGCGAAGTAGTAGGGAAGGGTCCGAATTTGACTTATGCCGGGCAAGAAGTCGCCGAATACGTCGAAAGGAAAAATCTTCCCGTCGAAAACATTATTGTCACGTCCCTAGATAGCGATAATCATATGCACCCGAAGTATCTCGATTCTGTCGCCTATGAATTCATTACTCATCCGAATCGCCAACACCTCAGTTACCAGCCGGTCTCGCTGTTCACTAATAATATTTGGGACGCACCCGCCCCTACTCGCGTCATTGCTGTTTCAAATTCATTCTTTAATGTTATCAGCACTATGCGTCCGCATGTCCTGCGCAATTTTGCGAGCCATAGTCAACCCTTGAAAGCTCTCGAGGATATGAATTTCTGGAGTAAGCGCACTATTGTTGAGGATGGCCATCAGTATTGGCGCAGTCTTTTTCACTTCAAAGGCGACTATTCCGTCCTCCCGATTCGCATCCCGATTTATCAAGATGCCGTTATTGACGAAACCTTCTGGAAGACTGTTAAGGCACAATTCATTCAAGTCCGTCGCTGGTATTACGGTGCATCAGACGTCGCTTATGTCGGCTCGCGGCTCTTCGTCTCGCGACACAGGCGCATAGTTCCATTTTGGCAACTTTTCCCGAAGTTTCTTCGCTTGCTCGACGGCCACATTACCCTCGCCATCATGGCTCCAATTATTACTTTTGGCGCTTGGGTGCCAATGATTATGAACCTCTCCTCTCACGACATGGTAACCTATAACCTCCCGAATATCGTTAGTATTATCGAGACTATCGCTTCAATTGGTCTTTTTATTACCATCCTTGTTTCTTTCCGCATCCTACCGAAGCGCCCCGCCAAATACCGTAAAGGTCGTAGCATCATGATGGTCTTGCAATGGATTCTTATGCCTATTAC
>JAFWHP010000046.1 GCA_017515125.1 Candidatus Saccharimonadota bacterium
AGTAAACTTGTGTTATTATTTGTCATAAGAAACCTCCGTAAAATTTGATATTCAAACTATATTTTACAACCTGAGGTTTCTTTTTTGAAACTTAAGCGAAATCTGAAATATTAAACCTTACACAAAATATTGTACACTCTGACAGTAGCATCGCTCAACTTATAGATACGAGAGACGATGAAGTATATTATGTCAATAAGCTCGCTGACGATAATTGCTGGTTGTTGGATAATTTAAGACTCGACCCATTAACGGCGACTTTATCTGCGGATAATACAAATGCTGCAAATGCAGTCATTTCAAATTACATAAACGGTGGGAACTCGGATAATATTTCTGGCTGGTCTGTTACTCCCGTTACTAATGCTTCTACCGATTTTAATACTTTTGTAATACCACAAGTTAATAATACATACAAAGATACAGTTACTACTAATTATGGTGTTGGAAGCGGCAAAATAGGAACATATTATAATTATTGCGCCGCATTAGTCGGAACATACTGCTATGGGTCCAACGAGGGCATAGACCTATCTGATACTGCCATCGATATAACTGACGATATTTGCCCATACGGATGGAGAATGCCATCTGGCGGACCAATTGGCGATTATCAAGCTTTATGTACTGTAGCGGCGGGGACATCATGTAGCGGCGCAACATTTATTTCAATGAACTCCGCTTCTAAAACAAGTATGCAACATATCCTATCTTTACCAACATCCACATTCTTCCTTGATTCATCTCGTAGTACTAGAAATTATAGCTATTGGTGGTCGTCGACGTATGGGGACAATAGTGGGATGTACAGTTTTAGTATTGATAATGACAACCACATCTTTCCAAATTTTGCCCATAGTCGTGTTCACGGCTTCGCCATCCGTTGCCTTGCTAAGTAATTCCCTGCTTCATTAGCTTGCTCTGGCTACTTTTTGGCTGTGAGGTGGTCGGTGATGGTGATGCCGCCGAAACCGCCGGCGGCGTCGAGGTAGATGGTGTGCTTACCTTTGACTTCGTCCGACTTGCGGTCGTTGCTGATGCCACCGAAGTTGAAGCTATCGGTTATTTCTTGGTGTGAATGTCGAGCTGGGTGTAGGGGATACTAATGTTGTGAGTTTCTAGGACGCGTACGGCAGTGCCAAGCGCGGCGCGACGAACTGGGCGATAAAGAGCGGGATCGGTCTGAATTTGCATTTGATAATCGAGCGAGGAGGCAGATAGCTCGGTAAGGCCCAGATATGAGGCTTCCCTAACGTCTGGAAGCTTTTTGATTTCGGTAATAATATCTTTCATGATACTTTCAGCTTTGGCGATTTTGAGTTCGTACGGAAGAGGAATATTGATATAAATGGCGCCGGAAGTAACTTCGACTTGGTCGATGTTGCGGTTGGCGATAGAAACGATATTCATGGTGGCGAGGTCTTGAATTTTTGTTGTTTTGAGGCCGATAGATAAAACTTTACCGGTAATGTCGCCGAATTTAATAACGTCGCCGACACGATAATAATTATCAGAGATGATATCAAGACCTTTAATGATGTCCTTGAGAGCATCCTGGATGGCGAAGCCAATTATTATACCGATAATGCCAACACCAGCAAGCATAGAAGAAACATCAACGCCGAAGATTTGGAGGACGATAAGAGAAGTCAGAATAATAAGGATATAGCGAACGATACTTTTTAACATTTTGAGGAAGGTGCGGTTTTTCTTATTGCTGAAAATCTTAGCGTTGCGTTTTTCCCTACTGGCAAGTATGCGCGAAAATACGGTATAAATAATAGTACTAGCTAAAATAACAATTATTGACCAGAAAATGCGTTGGACCCAGATGTTGTTAATAATATGTTCAATAGTTTCCATATCACTCCGTAATTAAATCATATAATATAATACTTCGTCGATTAGGGGCAAATCTTTACCCCGCCAGACAGCGCGAACAGACCCGGCGTTGTCGAGGGCTAGAATAGAAGGATATTCGACAATATCGTAGGTTTCGCAGAAATCTGGATTTCGGTCTGGATCCATTTTCTCTATCTCGCGACTGGTTTGGCGGCGAAAATTTTCAAGCCATTCTTCGACACTCCGCGTGTAATCTTCCTTATCTCGATAAATGCAAATTACCCTCATTGTTATACCTCTCGGACGGGTCCTGCCAGATTTTTCCCTCCCGCGACTCCTCCCTGACGGGAGCTTCGCGGGAGCCCTTCCAAATCTGTCACCCGTCCATCATCTTTTAATTTTTGCTCTTTTAAGATTTTTTCGAAATCTTCAAGGGTCTTGAACTCGCGGAAGACGGACGCGAAACGGACATAGGCGACTTCGTTGACCTCGGCGAGGACATCAAGTACGGCTTCGCCGATTTGTTTACTGGTAATTTGGTCTACCCCATAGGAATAAAGAATATCTGAAGCGCGGTTTACGACGTCTTCAATTTCGAGTTCTGAGCTAAAAAACTTGCCGACACTGCGCTTGACGGCAAGAAGGAGCTTTTCCCTGTCGTAGATTTCTTGGTTGCCGCTGCGTTTTAGGACTGTTAGCTGGGGCATCTCAATGCGCTCGTAGGTAGTAAAACGGTGACCGTCGCTAGATTCGCGACGACGGCGTATCATGGTGCCGTCAACAGTTTCGCGACTTTCTAGGACTTTACTATCACCGATACGAAATTTGTGTTCCACCTAGAGATGCTCCGCGGATTATTTCTTTCTCTTATTCTTAAGACGCTCACGAAGAGAAGGCGGAATGTCCATCTCGTCGTCGTTTTGGATAGGCTCTGGCTCTGGTTCGTGTTTAATGGACTCCCACATATTTGTCTTGTTGTCGACGGCGAAATCTTTAGGAGTGGCGGTGGGGATTTCTTCTTTCGGCTCTTCAACTGGCTCTGGAATAGGTTCGTTATAATAATCGGAATCAAAACCAGTAGCTACGACCGTCACGATAATTTCGTCTTCGAGCTCTGGACGGATAGAGGCACCGAAGATGATATTGGCATCCGGAGATACGGCGCCCGTAATAACCTCGGCGGCTTCTTGAATCTCGCTCATGCTCATATCGTAACCACCAGCTACGCTAAACAATACACCGCGAGCGCCTTCGATTTTCACTTCGATTAACGGAGATTCGACGGCTTGCTGAGCGGCAAGAACGGCACGATTTTCACCTGAGGCTCGGCCAATGCCCATCAAAGCAGAGCCGGCATTCTTCATGATCGATTTGACATCAGCAAAGTCGAGGTTGATGAGAGAATGCTCGGTAATGAGCTCAGATATACCTTGCACGCCTTGACGGAGGACGTCGTCAGCAATTTTAAAAGTCTCGAGGAGAGGTGTACGAGGGTCGATAGTTTGGAGCAGACGATCGTTAGGGATAGTAATTAGTGCGTCGACTTGGCGAGCAAGCTTATCAATCGCGACGTCCGCATTTGCTTTGCGGCGAGCGCCCTCAAAGGTAAACGGCTTTGTCGCGACACCGACTGTCAGTATGTCCTTCTTGCGAGCTTCTTCAGCGACGACTGGACCGGCGCCAGAACCAGTACCGCCACCAGCTCCCAAAGTGATAAACACCATATCGGCACCGTCGAGAGCTTCGCTAATTGCTTCTCTTCCCTCTTCGGCGGCTTCGCGACCTTTCTCAGGATCGCCGCCGGCGCCCAAACCTTTACCGATATGGACCTTGACGTCAGCAGGATTATGATGGAGAGCCTGCGCATCCGTATTAACAGCTACAAACTCCACGCCTGCGAGACCTACTTCTTTCATACGCTCAACAGCGGAGCCACCGGCGCCACCAACGCCAACTACTTTAATACTTGCTTTGCTTTCTACCTCTGTCGGTTTAACTTCAGGCATAATATCTCCTCGCTTTAAATATGTCTATAGTATATACCTAATTGGCGAGAAAATCAAGAGAAATACGGGTTAAAATTTTGAAAAGATTTTCTTGAGAAAACCGGGGGCTTTGGGGACTTTAAGGGGTTTCTTAGAGTTTTTACTCGGCGAAGATTCGTAATGATTGTCTTCGGCGGCAAGGAGGGCTAAACCAACGGCAGCGGCAAACTCTGGCTTCTCAACTACATCTGATACTCCGTTGAGATTGTTTGGTGTGCCGATTTTCACAGCGGCTTCGAGAACGTTTTTAGCGAAAATATCAATATCACGCATTTTGGCACCACCACCCACTAGGATGATGCCCTCTGGGAGGCGCTGGTCATATTTAGCACTCTTTAGTTTCTTACGAACTTCGGCGAAAATATCATCAAGTCGTGCCTTTACAACTGCTTCGACCTCTTTTCTCTCGAAATTACGCTCTTTGCCGTTTTTAGTCAGTCTGATAACTGGGGATTTTTCCTGGTCAAAAGAGGCAGTAATGAAACGGACTTTAATCTCTTCGGCCAATTCTGGGTCAATCGCGAGGACAATTGCGAGATCGTTAGTAATATTATGTGAGCCTGCCGGAATGACACCAACATACTGAAGATCGCCTTCTTCGTAAATCGCGATACCGGTCGTAGTAGCGCCCATATCAACTACGGCAACGCCATTTTCCTTCTGACGATCAGTCAATACTGCTCTTGCGGCAGCGACAACGGAAGGCACCAAACGGTCGGCGCGAACGTCGGCAGTAGCAGTAGCTTTTTTCAGATTTTCGCAGTTTGGTGTAAGTGCAGAAATAACATTGGCCCGCATCTCTAGCCTAGCGCCAGACATCCCCAGCGGATCCTTAATACCGGCTTGCCCATCTAGGGCATATTCCAGCGGAATAACGTCTAGCACGTATCGATTTGCAGGAATCCGACCAGAAACAGCAACATCCTCAACTCGATCTAAATCCTGATCATCTATCTCATGCTCAACTGTCCCGACAGCAATCATGCCTTCTGTCTGAGTGGAAAGAACGGTTGAACCATTAATTGAAACATAAGCATTTCTAACGTCATAGCCGCCCATACGCTCAGCATCCCCGAGCATCTTGTCGATGCTACTAGCGGGGCCCGTCAAATTAGCGGGTATTCCCTTTCGCATGCCAGCGGATTTACCTTCACTGGCACCAACAATTGCGATTTCACCCGATTTATCAACGCTTGCAATAACAGCACGAACATTCTCAGTGCCAACGTCAAGTCCGGTAACAAAACGCTTTTCGTCATCCATAAGCCTATTATAGCATACAATTGCGACTGGTGGTAACTGAGTTTGCGATAATATTCTGATTATTTACTGCTTGAGTAATTGGTATTGGTTAGTATTAGCAGAAGAAGAATTACGTAAAAATAAGGGGGTGGGAATAGTTATGCTTTAGTTGATGGATTAGTAGGGTTGTAATACGGTAGAAGATATGGTAGAAAAGTGGTGGGTTGGCTTTGGAGTTTAATGGAGAAAAAAATGGTAGTTTACCATTTCAGCATGAGAGTTATTTATTCGTGCGGGTGTGGAGCTTCATTAAACGGCTATGCTAGGTAGGCTAGGAGCTTAGAAAGGAGAATTTGATGGGTATAAAATTTTCGCTATGGCGAATAGTAATTACCGTAAGATTTTCTTTTAGGCGTAAATGCCAGAGTAAAAAATCTAATCGGCGATAGGGCCGATTAGAAAACCCAATTTAGGGGTATAGTTCCTAGCGCTATACTCCTTATGATTTAATGATAGGGGATTTGGATAGAATTGTCAAGAAGATTTTTCTCAGAATGCTCAACTCCTCTCCCGCCCGCGGATGACGGCATGCCTATTTAGTTTTATGACTTAGCGAGCGACGCAGCGCACGGGGGCCCCGTGGTAGCGACCAGACTGAGCCGCTGGGTCGAACGCACCTGAATGGAATCCAAGGTCGTAAGCGATAGTAGCATACTGTGACGTACTGGACCACAAGTAGCCATGCCCACCGTAAGTGTAGAGCGAAGTGCCATCGAGGTAGCCAGAACGCACAAAGTACAAGGGCGCCTCGTAACCCAAAGCATTAGTACTGGTAGAACGGAATTTATTGAAGCCATCCGTAGCCCAGCCAGTATTAATCCATGTAGTCGAGCCTGTGTCATGTTCTGTGGTAATGCCTGCGGTGATATCATTAGCGAGTCCTAGTTGATTAAACTCCGTAATGATTTCAGCACCATCAGTACCAGTGAGGCCGTTTGGCAGTCTCCAACCTTTAGGGCAGATGGAGTTAGGCATCACGGTGAGATCCGTGATAGTACCAGAAGTATCGTTGCTAGCCACAGCAGCAGACCAGTTATAGTAGTTACCTACATGGTAGTGGCGACAGTCTTCTTCGGTGTGATTACCGCTGATACAGGCAGTCATGCTATCATATATAGTGTCAGTATTTTTATCATTGCTCGTGTAAACATAATAGTCTCCACCTTCACCCCAGTACGGTTTATTGCTGCTATTGGTCCAGCCTACTACGGAATTGCTGCCAGGTGCATGATTTGTAATGACGGCAGGTTGCTGCATAGTAGTGGTGTCTGGCGTCCATGACGATACACTATTTAAGTCCGAGTCGGCATTTGATAATGTTTGCGCTCCAGATGGCCCGAACTCTAAGTCTAGATTCTGAGTCATCCAAAGCATAGTTCTATCGCAAGTATTGAGAGCAGGGAGAGTGTGAGTAGCGGCACTCATGCAGAGTCTAGCTACACTGTAGGTCTTACCATCTCTGGTGTCTATGGCGGTGGTTTCTTCACCTATGCCAATAGTATCGCCCCATTCCGCTACATTTTGCATAGTGTTTCTATTCCACATAGCATAGAAACGGAAGCTGTTGTTTGCTCCAGTTTGATCTATGGCGAGAGAGGAGTCTGGTTGGAGGGGAGTATTAGGGCAGGAATCGGTGCCGTTCGTGGTGGTAGGGATGGAGTTGCACCAACCGAGGAATCTATAACCGATTCTCAATGGGGTACTATTCGCAAGGGAGACGGTAGAATCATGTGTCTTACCGGAAGAATCTACGGGCATATCTGTTACTACATTATCGTCATAAGTAATAGAATATTCAGTATCAGCATAAGAATAGTGAGGGTTTAGTATATTTATAATATAGTTCAATGTAAGCATAAAGCATAAGCATAGCATAAGCCTTATCATGGTATCAGTAGGTGAAGTGAGAAGCCCGTTGGCGCTGGAACGCCGCTTATTGGTAGTTAATACTTTATTGATTGTACGGATTGTGCTTGCGAGATTTGTCATGTGGCCCTTTCTATTAGTTACTTCTACCTAGCGGGTCGTTCATAAAAAACGGCACCGTAGGGTGCAGTATCTAATCATTTGCGCTAGTCGTAACTACGTAACGATCGGATCCCTTACGGTACCGTTTTATATTACGTAATTACGCCTGCTATAAAAATATCTAGCGCGTAAATTGTAAATGATTAAATACTGCACTTTAATAATAACACACTTTTGGCAATTTGTGTGAAAAAATATTGTTGTATTTTTACAACAATATTTTTATCGATTATGCGCCACTTTGGGTCGCCAAGTTCTATCGTTAGGAGTCGCTGAGAATGTCGGAGAGGAGATTTTGGCGATTCTGTTTGGTGATGACTGGTTGACCGGTTTGGACTTCTATCTCTTTTCTGGCATTGCCGGCGATAGTGCCGCCGCGTTTTGCAACATCTTTGTTGGCCTTAAGACCTTGGGGCTGTTCGATTTTAGAGATTTCGGTAGTAGTGGCTTCTGAAAGCATGGTTAATACTAGTTCAAGATCTGTCATATTGTCGCGCAGATTTTCTTTTTTAAGACCTTTGTGGTTCTTATATTCCCTAGTAGTCATACCAGACCAAGCTTTGGAAATTTCGTCAGTCAAAATTGCATATTCAATTCCCTTTTTCATACCACGCTTACCCCATTCCTCGGTCAGTTCATTACGAACACGAATAGAAAGAAGACGTTGGTGGACCCATTCCTCGCTATAACCTTTCTTAAGGTAGGTTTCTAGAGCCCTGTCGATAGCCTGTTCAGGGTCGATGGTTTCCTCGATGCGCTCGGCGCCGACTTTGGCGAGCCAGAGTTTAAATGGCTCAGCCTTCTTGGATGGGATAGATTGAATGAGACGGAGAAGCTCTTTTACGGTAGCGACATCGGTCATCCTTTTTTTGCCATCTTTTGCGGTCATTTTCAACTGTCGACAATTTGTCGACAGTTGGCTACCCTCCTCGAGTAATCTAGTTTTTGTTTTATTCCAATACTTTGTAGCTGCTCTGTAATCGGATTGCTCTGTCAGAACGCTAACTACATCTACCACCGAAAATAGCCACTCTTCTTTTTCCTCATCCCATACAGTACGAATTGGTTGATTGTTGTAAACTTGTAATTTGTCTTCAGTCATAAACGCTCCTCTTTGTTTTATATTAGGCAGACGATAGCACAGAATGAGTTTTATTACAACCCCTTGGAATGAGGCTATGGTTATAGCTAATTCTGTCTATGCTAAAACTGTACTGCTTGAGGTTAGTCAGGGAGGGTGAGGACTTCGTAGCCGTCCTTAGTGACTAGAACGGTATGTTCACAGTGGCAGCCAATAGAACCGTCGCGCATGCGGACCGTCCAATTGCTGCTTTTGTCTACGTAGTTTGAGGGGCTGCCAAGACAGGACATTGGCTCAATACAAATTGTATCGCCTTCGACTAATTTATAGCCATGCCCGCGCTTGCCGTAGTTGGGCACCTCGGGAGCTTCGTGCATAGAGGCGCCGATACCATGACCGATATAGTTTTCGATTACACCGAGATGACCTTTCCTTAGGACTTTCTCGACGGCATGACCAATGTCGCCGATATGAGCGCCCGGTTTGACCTGCTCAATTCCCTCCCACATTGAGGCCTCGGTCACTTCAATCATTTTCTTAACGGCGGGAGCGCCCTTGTCGCCAACAATCATGGTAAAAGCAGAATCGGTAAAATAACCGTCATAGTAGAGGTCTAGATCGAACGATACCTTATCGCCTTCTTCCAAAGGCTCGTCGGTCGGAGCGCCATGGACTAGCTCGTCATTAACGGAAATACAGATGGCGCCAGGAAAGCTGTCCTCTAGCATATCGTAGGCAACTTTGCAGCCACGCTTTTCGATCTCCTTTCGAACCCAAGCATCAATTTGTTTCCCGGTCATGCTGGGCTTGACATAATCTCTTAAATCTTGAAAAAGCTTTGCATGGATTTTACCACATTTTCGCATGGCGGCGATTTTTTGATCGACTTCGGCACGAGTTGCGGTTTCGACATTAATAATTCCCTTTTTATTCGCCATAACTTTTCTCGATTTCTCCACCATTAACGTCACTTTCTTGCTCGGTAGCTTCTGGATTAAACTGTTTTACGACACCGACCAAGCGATTTGTCACATCTTCTATTTCGCCGACACCATCAACGCGGGCAATGGGAATATTGCGAGATTCTAGCAGTGGCAGGATGCCTTTAATGTTGTCTTCGAATACTTGAAAACGGCGCTCGATACTATCCAGTTGCTTGTCGTCATCACGACCACGCAAAGAAAGGCGCTGATATAGTTCCTCTTTTGGAACCTCGAGAATAATAGCGCCGTCGATTTTATCTGACATAGATGACATGAGATACTCTGCTTGATAAACATCCCTGGGGTAGCCGTCCAAAATCACGTCGAAGCCTTCATCTTCGGCCTTGAGGATTTGCTTATCCATGATTTTGATAACATCCTCGTCCGGAATGAGCTTCCCCTGTTTGACGATTTCTTCATACTCGCCAGTTTGACGAATGGCCTCGCCGACTGAAAGCCAGCGCCAACCGAATAATTCTGATAGGGCTTTGCCCTGAGTGCCTTTGCCCGAACCGGCTAGACCAAACAATATAATCATAAATCTCCTTCTACCTAATTATATCATATACTCTTCCGCTTCTTATATTCTTGCTTTCAAATCTCTCCTTCCGTCGGCTGTGGTGCTCAAAAATCTCCTCTTTGGGAGGAGATTTTGGTTATTTTAGCCCTAGCTTGATGCGCTCGGTCTTTTCGGCCTTGCGTGCTTCGCGGATAATTGCCTTCGCGCGGCGCTCACGTTTAGAAATAGGTTTAGTAAAACGCATTTGCGATTTCTTCAGAGGCATCATGCCGCTCTGGAGGACTTTACGGTTAAAACGACGGATGATGTTCTCGTTCGCCTCACCTTGGTCTTTTCTTGTAACTTTAATTGCCATATTACTTATTATTATAGCACAGATAGATGAAACTGACAAGAGGACTTATAGGTTTGACGTAAAAATGCGCAATAATGGGAGCTATATAAGTTCAACTTGATTTCAATTGTGCAGATATTCTTTGGGGGGTTAATTCTTGGGAGGATCGACATGATTGTCGGCTTCGTTTTGATTCTCGATGGTGATGTACTCGATAATTTTGTTTTCGGATTTTAAGGCATCAAAACGTTTCTTAAACTCGGTAAAAGGAATATGGATGGAGGCGAAATTGACTTGAGTATCGGTTTTGTTAAGAAGTTTGACAAAATAATAGCCGTCGCCGTTCATGGAAATGAATTTACCGCTGGATTGGCCGGGCTCCAGTTTAAAAGCCTCGGTGGCACGACCACCGTCGATATTTTTACTATCGACGAGTCCGCCAGTTTCCTCGTAAACGACCTGATCTCCGAGTTCGTTAGCTACGGCACTATAATCGTTGCCATTATCCCTAAGCATAGATTCGACCTGAGCGGCCAATTCGCTAGCATGCGTATCTATTTTCGATTCGATGGCAGATTTGACTAGACTTAAGTATAGCATACGCTCGTATTCGGATTTATCTAAACCGAAATTATCGGAAATGATTTTTAGAAAAGCATCCTCGCTGCGATCAATATCGCCGATTTTGAGATGACGATTAAATTCGTTTGCAATATCTTCACTACTGATAGTGATTCCCTGCTCTTTGGCGAGTTTAATGGCATAAGTGTAGGACTCTGCGTCAGTCAAAGCGGTGCGTTTATATTTTTGACGAAGGTCGGCGAGCGAGGCTTCGTCAAATTGGCTACCGGATTGGCGTTCGATTGAAGTCATGCTGCTCTTGTACAGCATGATGTAGTCAGAGAAAAGGGCGTTTTCGGAGTCGACACTGGCAACGGGAACAGGGATGATTTTGGTAACGCGAAAAAGAAGGTCGTCGGTCATGCCGAGCTTATAGAGTGCAAGCCAACCGCCAGTCACAACCAAAGCGATCATGACAAAAGAAATTAAGATGGTATTTATGACAATACGATGCTTAGTCCACTGAAGAGGATATTTAAACTTGCGGCCTTTAGCGAGGACCTCTTCGCGGCGCTCCTCGACCTTTTCCTGCTCGGTTTTTTTTGCGGGTTTCTTCTTTAGCAGATTCATGATATAATATATTATAGCATACATTTGAATGGCCCGGTAGCTCAATGGATAGAGCAGTTCCGTCCTAAGGAAAAGGTTGTGCGTTCGACTCGCACCCGGGTCACCACAGAATAAAAATAAAATCCTTTAGGGTTTTTATTTTTATTCTGGCAATCTAGGTGCGAGGCGAACTTTAGTTCGCTCGCCGTAGGAGCCGAGAAAAAACCAGAATTTATTCTGGATTTTTTGAGGCGACACCCGGCGAATTGGTTTTGCATTAGCAAAACCAAACTCGCACCCGGGTCACCAGTAGATAGAAGAAGCCCCTTAGGGTTTTATTTTGTTGGTGCTTATCTAGGTGCGAGATTGATATGATAATTTATATTATTTGCCCGGCACATGACTGCATTACGTTTGGAGAAAATGTGCTATTATAGTAGTATGGATAATAAGCATAACAAGCAAGGAAGTAGTGTGCCAGGAGGGTGGAACGAGCTCGCTGAAATGGGTCGGCTGACTCTAAATGAGCTCCAGGAAAACCAAAAGCGGATTGAAGAGTATAACCGTGGAAGGCAGTACCGAAAAGCAATAGCTGGGCTTCTCGTCAATACTACTGAAGAAATGGCGAAAGTGATTAGTGAACGAGATGTGAAAATACCGCAGGAATTCGAACAAGAAGTAATTGAAAAAATTGAAAGTGGCGAAATTGGATTAGCAAAGGAACGTCATTTTATTGGACTGATACGTGGTCCCGAAATAAGCATGAGCGGATTAAAAGATACCATGAGCAAATTGCATGGTAAGCATGAGCTTGGAATCCTAGGAATGGCGCAAAGAGGAGATGAAGGCTTCCAACATTGGGAGATGAATGATGCAAATGACTTAAAGGGACTTTTGACTAAATATCCGACGCCTGTGGAATTTGAGAGTTTTCGGACAAAAATGGTCGAGGACATTGGTATTTTTAATGGCGAAAAAAAGAGACTCGAGTACGAGAAAGCAATGGACAGTTTCGAGCAAAAAGTCTACGGAAAGCAATTTGAATATTGGCAGCGGATTAAGGAGTTGAACGCCGAGGCGGCAAAACGAAAGGGCGACCAAAAAACTGGAGCAATGGTTATTTCGGCACTGAAGAGCCTTGCTGGAAAAGTCAAAGAGAAAGTAGGCAGCACAAATGAAAAAAGAGGAGCGAAAAAGAACGAAGAACGAAACCGAGAACGATTATATCTAAAGATCGGTGCTAGGCGGTTGGCTCGAAATCAAGTACGAGCAGGAATGGCGGCAATGGGAGAAGTCGTGGTAGATGATTCTTGTGAAGATTCACTGCTAGCGGAGCCAAATGAGCAGTTTTTTGGAGTGTTTGACGGAATGGGCGGAGAACGAGGAGGTCGAGAGGCATCCCGACTGGCGGCAAGGCTAACTAGTGATTATAATAGGCAGATCGGGGGAGCAAAATCAGAACGCGATCTTGCGGATATTCTAAACCAAGTAAATCAAGAGGTGAGAGATACCCCAAATGCGGGTGGCTCGACCGCTACGATTGCAAAAATCAACAATGAAAATGGTAGAAAGACGTTACTTTGGGCGTCAGTTGGCGATTCTAGGCTTTATATAGTGAATGGGCAAGGTGGTGCGCGACAAATTTCGCGAGACGAAGGCGAAGGACGTCAGATCTGGAATGCGCTTGGCGGGCCAGAAAAGGATGAGTGCGTAAGGCAAACTGGAACTATTGCGTTGAACAAAGGCGACAGAGTAGTGCTTTGCTCGGATGGAATTACTGGCGACTTTGGAGAACAGTTGATGAGTGAGCGAGAGTTGGGGTTAATCGTGGCGCGAGCAAAGACACCCGACGAAGCGGCAGGGTGGCTGATGGCAAGTGCGAGAAAAATAGACGATAGAACAGTTATAGTGATTGAAGCGTAGAAAACCGGCGGCATAATGCTAGTGGTTTTTATAAAAAAGACGTCTGTGGGGTGTATAATATAAATATGCATAAGGTTAAACACTTAATAATACTGGTATTGTTTCTTGCTGTAACAGCGGTAATGGGGCTAAGTGTCTGGTGGTCAATTTCGGGAGATGCGGAGGCGGATTATGTAGTCGAGACGAATGTGCCGTTTGCACCGTTTGAATTTTACGAGAATCGGCAGATTGTCGGGGTAGATGTCGATATCGTAAATCGAGTTGCAGAAAAAATGAATAAGAAAATTCAAATTAAGAATGTAGAATTTGATGTGATTATTGATAATGTAGAAGCGGGGCGAATTGCGGACGCGGGGGCGGCAGGGCTGACGATTACACCGGCAAGGGAGGAGAAAGTTAATTTTACAATTCCCTATTATGATTCGGTGCAGTATGTGATTTTTTCCGAAGAAATGCCGCCGTCATTGAGGGACGACCATGTAGTTTGGGAGGCGTTGGCTGGATTTCGATTAGGATCGCAGATCGGGAGTACGGGGTATCTATTTATTGATGATGAAATTGAAAATGGGGTGCTTAGTGGAACCGGGACGACGCTAAAAGGAATCGATTCGCACCAGCTAGCGGCAGATGCAATTAAGGCGCATATAATCGATTTTGCAGTGGCGGATGAGTTGGTAGCGAAGTTTATCGTTGAGAAGAATCCAGGGCTTTTAGCACTACCGCTTTATTATTCCGGCAAGACTCGGGAAGAAGATTATCCGGTAGAGGAGTCGTATGCGATTGCAGTGAATAAAGAGCGGGGGGAGTTGCTCGAGGCGTTTAATGAAGTATTGTCCGAGATGATGACGGAAAACAGCGAGGGTCAGACTGAAATTGACCGATTGGTATTAAAATATATGGGGCTTTCAAATGAATAACTATAAATCAGCCAGAATAGTGCTCTTCGGGCACGCGGTCGCGCCCGCCCGCCGCCCTTGGGGTCGCGCCGCTCGTTTCTCGGTCGTAACCTCCGAACATCCCTCAGAACACTATTCCTGGCTGGCTGGGAGGATTAATGAGTAATTTCTTTTCAAAAATTGGTGAACTATTTAGCACGCCGGAGTATATTGATTCCCTGCTTCATGGGTTTTTATTGACTATACAAATATCATATTTTGCGATTTTGATTGGGATACTGCTCGGGACGATAATTGCACTGGTGGACACAGCGAAGAAGACGAAATGGACTATCGTGCCGAAATTTATCTGTACAGTTTATACGACGATTATTCGAGGGACACCGATGGCATTGCAGTTATTTATCATGTTTTTTGTGATTTTTGCAGTAAAAGGGTTTCCGAGTATTATTATAGCGATTGTTGCTTTTGGTTTGAATTCGGCAGCTTATACGGCAGAAGTGATACGGGGTGGAATTCTGTCAGTGGACCCAGGGCAGACAGAGGCGGGGATGGCGCTCGGGCTGTCGCAGAGGACGATTTTTATGAAAATTGTGGCGCCGCAAGCGATTAAAAACATTATCCCGGCGCTTGGAAATGAAATTATTACAGTAATAAAGGAAACCGCAATCGTGTCAATGGTGGGAATGTACGACCTTAATATGGCAGCGAAAGATATTGGGTCGGGGCAGAATATGGCGAGTTATATCGTACCGATGGTAGTGGCGGCGCTATTCTATCTCGTGACGATTTATCTGATCACATTTATAGTGAAACGAATCGAGAAGGGTTTGAGACGGAGTGATTTAAGAGGAGAAGAATAAATGAGCGAGAATGGTTCTGAAATAAAAACTGGGATTTCGCAAGCAGGAGCGAATACGGATTTGGTGGTACGCAATTTACACAAGGCTTTCGGAAAGAATAAAGTCATTAATGGGATTGATTTTGAACTCAAAGAAGGAGAGCGAGTCGTGGTGCTCGGGCCGTCGGGGTCGGGCAAGTCGACATTCCTACGCTGTATAAATTGGATGGAGGAGCCGACTTCGGGGGAGATTATCTTTGATGGAGAGGTCGTAACGGCAAAAAACATCCGGCGGATTCGACGAAATCTCGGGATGGTATTTCAGCATTTTAATCTAATTACCAATATGACAGTGATGGAGAATTTAACTTTGGCGCCGGTGAAACTGAAGCTGATGTCGAGGGAGGCGGCTCGGAAACGGGCGATGGAGCTACTGCGACATATTGGGCTGCCGAAGAAGGCGGATGCTTATCCGGCTTCGCTGTCGGGCGGTCAAAAACAAAGGATTGCGATTATCCGAGCGATGATGCTGTCGCCGGAGGTATTACTGTTTGATGAGCCGACTTCGGCACTGGATCCGGAATCGATTGGGGATGTTTTGTCTTTAATTTCTGAGCTGGCGGAACGCGGGATGACGATTATGATCGTAACGCATGAGATGAGTTTTGCGAAAGAGATTGCGACGAGAGTAGTATTTATCGATAAAGGGCGGATTATCGAGGAGGGGGAGCCGGAGGAGTTTTTCTCGCACCCTAAAACAGAAAGAGTAAAAGAGTTTTTGGGGAAGGTTTTGTAGAATGAGGGATTTTTTGAGGGATTAGAAGGGGGTAGACTATAAAAATGATGGGATTTGACTTGGATTTTTGATTATATAAGTTTGGCTTTTGAAGAATTGATAAGTTTAAAGTTGACAAGTATCTGGATGCGTGCTATAATTAAGCGATAACAGGGTGTCGGGGTTGTGCCCCGAGGTAGCTTAAGAGGAAGTCATTTTTTAAAGGAGGGTAAAAAATGAAAAAATGGACAGGTTTGTTAATAGTTATGTTACTCGTGGTGGGTTTTTCTATGACGACGCTGGCGGCCGGTGGACCGTATACTTACACGAACGGTAGGACAACGGTCCAGACCAGTCAGCAGATGGAGCCTGGAAACGGAATGTATTTCAGGGATGTTTCCCGCGCTCGGCTCAGTGCGGACGACTATGCAGCGATTGCATATATCGACACGTACCGAGGCTGGCGAGGCCTCACGCGGAGAAATCGGTTGTATCCGTACCGGTTTATGACTCGCCGGGAAGTTGTCCGGCTACTGCGTAATCTTTACCCGGATGACGTAAAGATTACGAAGGAGGACTCCTACTACGGTAGGCAGTTCATTACGTCGCAATGGCTTTGCGCTCGGCTTTCGGAGCTGGCTGAACAGCTAGGCTGCCCGATCGAGTGGTATGGATACTCTTCTCAGATGAGGAGAAAAGATGTAGCACGCTACATCAAGATGTTTGCCGGGTTTGACCCAGCGTTTGAACCGATTGGGTACTGACATTTTCCTTGCGTGGCCATAATAAGTCACGCACATGTTCATACTTCCTTTCTTTTGGGTCGAATCTTTATGGTTCGGCCCTTTTCTTTTATGGGGCTTCTTTCGAGAAAGAAGCCCCAACGAAGAAAGCTTAGCTCTAAAACAGACTTGAAAGTGAATTCCAAGTCTGTTTTTATTTATATGATATATAGCCTTAGCAATGATCTTAGAAACAAGCAGAAGGCATAGTCCTAAACCGAAGCTAGAAATGAATTCCAAGTCGAGGTTTGATCATGAATAAATAGTTATGATTAGGAGTTTTGGCAGAAGCGGTAGGCGTCGCGAGTAATCATAACCTCTTCGTTTGTCGGCTCGACGTAGACCGGAACAGTGGAGTCCTCGGTCGTGATAACACCACTAGTGATTTCTTTGAAACTGGCGATAGCGTTGTTTACTTCATGGTTTATCTTGATGCCGAGAGGCTCTAGACCCTCGATAATCGATTCCCTGGTCTCGGCGCCGTTTTCCAATACGCCGGCGGTAAAGACAATCGCGTCTACCTTGCCGCCAAGTTCGATATAGTACTCGGCGATATAGCGGTCAATGCGGTCGACGTACATATCGAGGGCGAGACGGGCGTCTTCATTGCCATTTCGTATCGCTTGCTCGACGTCGCGGTTATCATTGAAACCACAAATGCCGAGGAGGCCGGATTTCTTATTCAGGGCCTCATCAATTTCGGCATAGGTCATGCCGGATTCGTCAATCATGTATTTAATAATCGAAGGGTCAATAGAGCCGGAGCGAGTCCCCATCATCAGACCATCCAGCGGAGTCAAGCCCATGGTTGTATCATAGCTTTTACTATCCTTCACAGCGGTGATGCTAGCACCAGAGCCGACGTGGCAAATAATAAGATTGACCTTTTCCTTGCCGAGTTTCTGGGACATGAGCTGGGTGATATACTTGTGGCTAGTGCCATGGAATCCGTACTTTCGAACGCCGTACTTCTTGTACCATTCCATAGGGACTGGGTACATATACTGGACCTTCGGAATAGTCTGATGGAATGCAGTATCAAAAACTGCAACCTGAACAGCTTCGGGCAGGGCCTCCTGCATAGCTTTAATACCGGCAATATTACCTGGATGGTGCAATGGACCGAGCTTGGTCAAATTCTTAATATCCTTCAAAACTTCCTTCGTAATCACAACGGAATCGGAATACTTTTCGCCACCATGAAGCACACGATGACCGACACCACGGATTTCCGCTAAATCTTTCACGACGCCATAATTGATTAATTCTTCAAGCATGACTTTAACGGCTTCGGTATGATCCTTGATTGGTTTTTTGGTCTCGGTCTTCTTCCCTTCGTGCTTAATCGTATAAAAACTATCCTTCGCGCCGATTTTCTCGACGTAACCGCTAATAATTGAGATTTCTTCTGGCATTTCGTAAAGTTGGAACTTTAGCGACGAAGAGCCAGCATTAACACATAATACTTTCATTTTAACTCCTATTATTTCTACTAATTATACCATAGATGAGCTTAAAAGGCGGGGCGACTATTAACTCTAGTCTATAACTTTCCGAAACAGTGAACCTCTCGCCGCATAAAAATTACAACAGGTCGGGCTGAACCTCGACCCGGTACTGTCCGGGCTCTCGGTTCGCGACTGTTGTGATTTTTATCGGGCGAGTTTCATATTGTTTCGGGAAGTTGTAGGCTAGAGTCTGAACTTCTATAAAAGTGGAGGTTACTGCTCCGTCTTAAGTATACAACGAACACTAAATCCGAGGTAGCGATCGCCGTAATTGACTGAATCGACGCTACTCGAATAGAAGTTCAAGAAACGAGCGCTACTCGTATTGGAGTTCGACGTAGAACTCCAATAGTTGCCGCTGCTACCCTCACCGTAGAACGAACCATCGTCGTAGACGCCGGCGAGTAGGAAGTTCGGAGTGGTACCAGGACCAGCTTGTGTATAAAAGCCGTTGTCGTTTTCATCCGCAGATGTAGTACTATCTAAGCCATATTGGTGGGCTAACCGGTAGAAATCTGAAGTAGTTTGCCAGTCAGTAGCAGAAGTGATTCTAGAAGTTGGTAATTTCCAACCTTTAGGGCAGATACTATATGGAGCATCCGTATCGTCCGTAGAAATAGTACGTCCAGAGCCTAGTGTAGCGGCATCCCAAGAGTAGTAGGAGTAGCATGGAGTGTTCTGGTCACTAGCACCACAATTAGCTTTATTGCCTGAGTTGTAGACATAAGAGTAGTTGTTAGTATTAAACCCAGAAGTGGAAGAGGCCGGGAGGACCATTGTATTACCATCTTTGATAAGATTATTGCTCGTAGAGAAACTGTCGATATAAGCGCTTGTGATATCGGTATCATCTGACGAGAGAGCCTTACCACCAGCAAGGTTAAGATTTTCTAGCATCCAGCACTTACTATCTTTTAGTTTGCCGATTAAATATGCTTGGTTATCCCTCGTATCATATACCATATCCGTATCGCCTACATTGGCAAGGTTAGAGCAACTATAGTTTTGCATTGGTAACATTTGCCTGCTGGTGATATTAATCGTAGCAGAACCTGCCCCTACCGTAAATTGCCTTTCTCTGACATCTCCACTTATGGTTCCTTCTCCAGAAGCATTAGTAATAGCATTAGTAGTATATCCGGCAGTATAAGTGGGTTTAATAGTATAGATACTTCCTTGCGCTAGTACTAGGCTTTGACCACTAGCCGTAATGGTTTCAACTGTAGTACCGTCACTATTAAGGACGTCTATGCTGGATACATTAGCATCCTTGGTAAAGGTGATTTGTTGGCCTTGTTGCCATACAGCGTAGAGGACTTTCTCCTCGCCATTATCACCAGGTATCTTAGACCTAACTTCGGATTCATCTGCATATTCTACTTCAGACGGCAGTCCTACTCCAGCCGTAGTCCGAGTACTGCTCCAGCCGTGGAAGAAAGCGTTGGTACCAGTAGGAATAGCATATTCGCCAGAGGCAACAGTGCGGTCTGGGACGGTTCCTGTTCCAGTGATGATGGCGTAGTAGCCATAACCATTAGGCGCAGAGCTACTATCAGAATGGAAGCCAAAGGTAACCGAATCTCCTTCGATATCACACTCTACATTACTTATTACCTCATCACTGTCAAACATGCCATCATTACTAGTTGCAGTACCGCAACTTTGAATTCCTGAAGAATAATCGTCCTCGGCGCTATAATCTGGGTGATTGCCTTGCCATATACTCGTCCAGTCATAGCCACTTTCCCCTCCATAAGTAAGTGTAATGTGAAGACTAGTTGCGCCCGATATTGTTACTACATCATTTAAATTTGCATCATCTGGGTAATCACCGTCTTGTACACCTGCGTCACTAATATTGGACGTATGTGAATATTTAGTCACTTCTTGCTGCGTAGTACCAGAATCATAATTTACCCGGTTGATTAGTTCGCCGTCAAAGTTGAGTCCATTGCCGTCATATTCTACGCAAAGTTTAGAAGAGTCGCACGGTAAGACACTGGAATTTGCTACAGCCATAATCACGAATGGAGCACTGGCATAACTACCAGTCAGGGTGTCGTTGTTGGCTCTAGCGCCCATGGAGATAGTATAGTTATCTGGAGTGTTGGAGGCATTGGCTTGGTCGGTAATGGCAAGAATTTCGCCACTGGTGTTTGGGAGTGGTTTAAATACGGCATTGTTTCCTGTATTAGCAACTGTGGTATGCGTATCACCATCCACTACGACATACTGGCTGGGTTTATAGCCCCACTTGTTGTTATACTGGGTATTAGCCGAGTTTGAAAAATCCGAGTTAGTAAGGTTTGACGAGATAGAAGTAATCTTAGCATTAGTATTTGAAGCGTTAGTAAGATCAGTAGAGCCAGTGAATGAAGTAATGCTTAGCGTATAACCACTATTACTAGTAGTAGATGCAGAGATATTAGCACTATTTGATTCAGCAAACTGTCCAGTGGCTGTTTTAGGAGATAGATTTAGTGAAATATTATTAGTGTCTATAGATAACGAGATAGAGTCGTCGGCGTATGTATGATTGGGGATTGAAACATTTATAACGCAATTTAATACAAAGCTTAGGCTTAGTATTGCCATAAGCAAGGTCATGGTATCAGTAGGAGAAGTGAGAAGCCTACTGATACCATGAAGGAGCTTATGGTTGCTATTGCTGCGATTTGTGTTGGTGCTCTGGCACTTCATGTATGTATAATCCTTCCTAAATAAGTTGTTTATACATACTATTCTACCCTCCCCCCCCC
>JAFWHP010000047.1 GCA_017515125.1 Candidatus Saccharimonadota bacterium
ATACTGCCCCTACGGCCCCTGTTTCAATGACCGAAAAGCCTTTGAGAATTCTCTTAAGTCGCTTAAAAAACTAGCATCAACTCACAACGCAATCTTTATTAGAGTCGAACCTCAATCCGCAGATTTTGCCAAAATCGCCCCTAAAAACACCGTCAAAACGAAAGACTTAAATCCCAAAGAAACTTGGCTCCTAGATTTAACCGGCCCTGACGAAGAGCTGAGAAACAAACTCCCCTCCAGGTTACTCCGCTATTATAAATCCGCCGCCAAAAAGGGAATTACTATCGAAACATCCAAAAACCCAGCAGACATCAAATATCTCCTTAAGCTCCAACGGGCCCTTGCGAGCGAAAAGGGAATTAATACTTTTTCAGAAGAGTATCTAATGACCGAGTTGAAACAACCATTCGCAACATTATACTTAGTATCAAAGCATGACGATCCAAATATATCCACTGACAATCAGACAACCTCGCAGGTCTCCCGCCAAACAGGTTCGTCGAAAAGGGAAAGTGACGTCGTCAGCCAAGCAAAAATAGACTCAAAAGACAGTTTTAAGAACATTATCGCCGCCGGTCTAGTTTTTGATGATGACAAAACCAGATACAATCTTCAAGGCGCCCAATCCGACGAAGGTCGCAAACTCCACGCTACAGGCATCTTGACTGTGCAGCTCATCTTGGACGCAAAGAAGAAAGGTCTAAATACATTTGATTTTTGGGGAATTGCCCCTGAAGGTGCCAGCCCCGATCATCCCTGGGCCGGATTTACCAACTTCAAAAAAACTTTCGCCGGCCACGAGAAAGACTATGCCGGAACCTATGACCTCGTCTTGAATCCCCTAAAGTATAAACTCTATACCTCGATTAGAAAGCTCAACCGCATCATCCGAAAATAACCAAATTTAGTATCTCCGGAATCATCATATATTAACAGGTGTTTTATGCTATAATCATATTATGAATTTTGCAACCATAGACGGCGAAACATTTCGCGAATTCGCGAGCAAAAGCAAATACAAATCTTTCATGCAGACTCCCGAAATCGCCAAGCTCCGCGAGCAAAGCGGCTGGACGGTATATTATTTTGCCGTAACTGAAGAATCTCAGCCTAATGCGGCCATCCGCGAAGTCGCCAAATCAGCCGCACGCACATCCTCGGGAGCCAAGCCCCAATCTGAGAAAGATAGCATAATCGCTGCCGCTATGCTTGTAGCAAAACCTTCCTTCCTCGGGAAATCCGTTTTTCATTGCCCCGGCGGCCCACTCCTCGACTACGAAAACAAAACCCTCCTACACTTTTTCGTAAAGAACCTTAAATCCTTCATCAAATCCCATAATGGTTATGTTCTCCATATCGATCCCTACTACGAGATTAATCGTTATGACCGTAACGGCGAGCCGCTTTCCAATTACAAATCCCATCAAGAAGCCACCCATTATCTTGAATCCCTCGGTTTCAGCGAATTGAAGGACGCCAGCCAACCCAAGTATCTCTTTGTTATGGAACTAGACGGCCGCACGCCCGATCAAATTCTTTCCGACTTCAAACGCAATACCAGAAACCATGTCAAAAAAGCCGAGAAAAAAGGCGTCAAAGTCCGCGAGCTAAAAAGGGAAGAGCTCGGCACGTTAAAGCGGATTACCGAGTCCACCTCAAAGCGCCGCAATTTTACCGATCGGTCGCTTTCGTATTACGAGCAAATGTATGATCTTTTCGCTCCTAGGCACGAAGTAAAGTTCCTCGTAGCCGAAGCAGACGGCATCCCCCTCTCCGCCGCTATGTTTATGCTTTATGGCGACGAGGTCGTATACCTTTTTTCCGGCAGCGACGAGAAATACATGAAAGAATATAATGCCCAGTATGCTATCCAGTGGCATATGATCAAATACGCGGCCGAGCATGGGTACAAAATCTACAATTTTTACGGCATCCATGGTCTACCCGACAAATCCGACCCCGACTACGGCATCTACGATTTTAAAAAAGGCTTTGGCGCCGACTACGGCCGCATTGTCGAGTTAATCGGCACTTTTGAGCTCCCAGCAAATAAGCCATTTTTCTATCTCCATCAACTCTTATCGAAGCTAAAGCACCATTAACTCACCCCATACAACCACCCCACCAGATAACCCCCTACTATACATTACACATTAACAAAAATTAAATCTTTTTGTCATCATTTGTCTAAACTGCACCATTATTAGTTGACGCTTGCAGCAATCCAGGACAACCCCCAAACCCTTCTCTTCGGCGAAATAAAAAACCGCACAATATAATTACTGAAATCTATGCAATAAAACAATTCCTTGATTGTTGACCCAAATATTGACTTTTTAGAAGTGTAATACCTGACTTTTTCGCAGTTCATCTATATAATGACTAAGTCTAGGCTCGCTATATTATCAGGCGCATAAACTAGTTATAAAAAAACACGCAATCTGCCCCCTATAAAACTATACATAAACTATACATATTTTTTGAAAAACTATACATATTCTCGTTAAAAGTATACACATTTTCCAATCAGCACAAGCTGCACAAGCTAAAACATTGGCACACCAGGCACCCCTTGCATTTTCCCAGAAAAAGAGGTATAATAAAGACATAATATTAGCTCAGCAAATATGCCAACCCGGCAAGCGAGGAATTAGAGCCGGAGAACAGTATTTGCTTTAACCAAAGGAGTTCTCATGAGAGATTATGAACTAACCGTTCTATTTCACCCCGATCTCGAGGTGAATCCGGACCCTGCCGTCGAAAAGGTAAAGAAGATTATTGCCCAGGCCGGCGGTAAAATCACTAAGGAAGAAAACGAAGGGAAGAAGCGTATGGCCTACCAAATCGCAGGTCAGACTTTTGCGTTATACTATTTCGCAAATCTTTCGCTTCCAGTTGATGCGCCGGACAAAATCGCGGCCAGCCTCAATATCGCCGACGAGGTAATTCGTTTCTTGCTGGTTCGTGCCGACGAGCGAAAGGCGAAGTCCAA
Source organism: Candidatus Saccharimonadota bacterium (assembly GCA_017515125.1). GTDB lineage: Bacteria > Patescibacteriota > Saccharimonadia > Saccharimonadales > Saccharimonadaceae > Nanosyncoccus. Next base: position 2,993 of record JAFWHP010000047.1, read on the forward strand.
GCACACCGAATCCAAAAGTGCCGACAGGCATGATGCGGAATCAGTAGAATCTGATGAGCCAAAAGATAGGGCCAAAGAATCAAGCGAAGAGAATAAAGAGGAGGAATAATTTATGCGCGGTTTTTCTAAAGTAGTCATTGCGGGGAATAATACTCGCGACCCGGAGCTTCGTACTACTCCAGGTGGAGCTACTGTCTGCTCGTTCACAATAGCTGTCAACCGCAGTTATCGGGATACTAATGGCGAGCAGCGAGAGAGCGTTTCGTTTATTGATTGCACAGCATGGGGTAAACCCGGCGAGATTATTCATCAATACATTAAAAAAGGCTCTCCGTTACTAGTTTCTGGTCGTCTTGAGCAGCGTAGCTGGGAAGACAAGAATACCGGCCAAAAACGCTCGCGCACCGAAGTCGTAGTAGATGATTTTAACTTCATAAACGACGGCAGTCGTAGCGACTCGGGTACTTATTATAATGGCTCTTCAGCGACAGATAGCTTTGCTTCAGAAAAAAGCTCAGAAAAGGCTTCAGAAAAAGCCTCTGAAAAAGCATCAGATAAAGCAGGTGCCACCACCACTGATGGAGCCAACGGTGCTGATATAGTCCCCGACGACATTCCAGAAGGCGAGATTAATCTCAGCGAGATACCATTCTAATAATTTATAACTAACCGAAGGAGAATCGAAAATGAAACGGATTAAAAGTGATCCAAACCTATACTTTGACTATCGCGACATCAAGACCTTGGGTCGATATATCGATAGTTACGGTCGGATTGAGCCAATGAGCAAAACTGGCCTTTCCGCAAAGCAACAGCGTCAGCTAGCCGTCGCTATTAAGCGCGCGCGCCACATTGCGCTTTTGCCATTCGTATCAAATAATTAAAAGGAGTAATAATGTACGGACCAACAGATCTTAAGAAAAACACCCTTATCACTTTGGACGGTCAGCCGTACAAGGTGGTAGAATACTCGCAAAAAGTCATGGGGCGCGGCGGATCAATTGTTAATGTGAAGGTCAAAAACCTCATCACTGGCGCACTTTTACCAAAAACCTTTAAGGGCCAAGAGAAAATCGAACCAGCCGAGGTAACGACCAAAAAGGTTCAGTATCTATATAAAGACGACGAAAAGTTCTACTTCATGGACCCAGAGTCGTTCGAGCAATATGAATTAAACCAGGACCTCGTCGGGGATGCTCGAGACTTTATGAAAGATGGCGACGAAATGGAAATCCAATTCTATAATGGTACGCCAATCAATCTTCAGCTTCCTAAGAATCTTTGGCTCAAAGTGACCTACACTGAGAGCGTCGTTAAGGGCGATACCACGAGTTCTGTCATGAAAGACGCCACTTTGGAAACCGGGACAGTCATCAAGGTTCCAGCATTTATTAAAGAGGGCGACATTGTTTCCGTAGATACCGAAACCCGTGCCTATCGCGAACGCAAAAAATAGTAAAACAGCAAGAATCCGCAAAAGGCAAAAATAGCGGCAAGAAGCTCCCGCAAAACAGGGAATTAAAAAATAAAAGCCGAAAAAGGCTTTTATTTTTATTGCTTGCATTTTTGAAATAAACCATATATAATATAAGCATGAACTTATTACATGGCGTGGGCGACTTCTTCTCACTTGATATTGGGACAAATTCAATGCGTATCGTACAGTTATCCGGCGATACTCAGCATGGTTGGACTCTTCAGAAATTTGCTTATGTCCCAATGGACCAAAAGTTAACTCAAGACAATTCCGAACTCGGGCGCAAACGCTTAGGCGAGGCTATTTTGGGCGCCGTAAATCAGGCCGGCATCAAGACCAAGAATGTCGCAATCGGTTTGCCAGCCACAAAGACTTTTACCTCGATTGTCGAAACCGATACCCTGCCAGAAAAAGAACTTCGAAAGACCTTCAAATACGAAATGGAAAAATACATCCCCATGGCCATCAATGATGCCAAAGCAGATTATATCATTCTAGGCCCGAGTCCCAATGATCCGGCCAAGACCGAAATCCTAATTTCATCCGTTGCCAAGGAATATGCCGAAACTACAATGGAAATGATCGAGAAAACCGAATTGAATATTATCGCCATGGAGCCAGAACCATTAGCAATGGCTAGAGCGCTCGCCTCCCCAGGCGCAATTGACGCCACCATGGTTGTAGACTTCGGCGAAAACTCCGCTGATATTGTCGTATTATTTAAGAATCAGCCTCGCTTGGTCCGCTCCGTCCCAGGTGGTTTTTCTGTACTTGTCAAGGCAGTGACAAACGGTCTCGGTATCAGGGAAGACCAGGCCCGTCAGTTTATTTTGAAATTCGGCCTTGATCCTAGCCAAGTTGAAGGCCAAGTTCTCCGCATCCTGGATACCCATCTCGATAATTTTGCATCCGAGCTCGGCAAATCCGTCCGCTTCTTCCAAACTCGTTATCTCGGCGGCAAAGTTGGCGGCATTGTTCTATCTGGCTATGCCGGCATGATCCCGCTACTTTCGGAGTTTATCGAAAGCAAAATTGGCATACCGACCGCAAAGGGCAATCCATGGCAATTCGTCCGCACGACAGAGGAGCAGCAGCGCGTCCTTATGCCGGTCGCTTGTGAATTTGCCGTTGCAATAGGTTTATCAGAAAGGAGCAATGACTAATGGCGCGCGAAATCAATCTAGTCCCCGACATTAAAAACGACATGATTAAAGCGCTTAAGATGCGCAACCTCATTTTCTTCCTCGCGATAGTTGTCGCCATTTCAAGCGTAGGCATTACCATTATTACTGCTTTAATCGCCGGCGGCCAGCAATTAGCGTTAGACAGTAAGAAGAACACTATCGACAACCTTTCCGAAAAGTTAAACTCATACAGTGATTTAAAAGATTTTCTGACGGTTCGTGACCAGCTTGGCGACATCAAACAGCTTACCGACAACAAAAAAGTCCTTTCTCGTACTTTCAATATTCTTTCCGCTCTTCTTCCCACTGGTAACGATACGATTCGTATTTCCGAATTAAACGTCAATCTCGCCGCCGACTCCCCTGCCTTCGATTTTGAAGCTCAGGCTAATGCCGGCCAAGAACCATTTATCGACTACAACGTTCTTGACGCGTTCAAGAAAAGCATGAAATATATGCGATATGATTATGGCAGCTACGTCGACAAAGATGGCAATAAGATTCCAGCCTACTGCATGGTAGAAACCAGTAACGACGGTAGCATCTTAAATGATGGTAATCGAGGCATCTATGCCTATTGGGCCATTGAAGGCGAAGGCTGTGACCCAAATAGTATTTCTGGCCAAAACCAGTCCGAAACCGAATCGGGGAGCGACTCATCCTCAGCCTCATCCAATCTATCGGCCGCCGGCTACGAGACGGAGCAATATGATGGTCAAAATGTCGTCCGCATTTGGCGCACTCCTCAGTTCTCCGAGTGGTATAAAACTAGCAATGGTCTCATGGACTTATCCGGACAAATCTCTGGCGTCTCTCATTTCGAAAGCTCCTGTACGACTTACACCGGCTACGACGATCCAAGTTTCGTTCCAGCATCCGACGAAACAGTACTTGCTAAAATTGGTAACATTACTTGGGTTAGCAAAAACACATCCTGCTTGCTAGTTCCCGAAGAAGAAGCCGGTATTAATATTTACGACTCTTCCAATGGTCGTGATGAGAACAACGAGCTTGTACTCCGTTTCTCCTCGACTATCGATTTTGCCCCCGAAGTCTTCGACTTCAATAATACTCACATGCTAGCTCTAGCTCCATCTGGTCGTAGAAACGTGACAGATTCTTACGTCCAAATTCAAGCCATGTTCGGCGAACGTGCCGCAGACTGCGCCGCAGGAGATGCAACCTGTGCCGCTGCCGAAGCAGAGAACAATGCGAACAATTCAAACAGCAATACGAACGCCTCAGGAAACTCAGGTTCATCCGATAATACAAACCAAAACGAAAGGAGTCAAAATGGCTAAAGATATCGCAATTGCTAAAATCGCCAAAATTTCCAAAGCCCAGCAGTATATGTTATTATCGGTTCTAGGCGCCTCGCTCTTTCTTGGCGTAGGCCTTTCTCTTACGATTCATTTTATTCAACAAATTTCCTTCAACGCAAAAGTAATCGCCGCCGAAGAAGAATCCATTGCGAACTATTCTAAAGTGATCAAAGATACCGGCGTTTGCAAAAAACCGAAGGGGAATACTTACTCAGACGACGAGCTCAAAAATTGTAATCCCGATAGTATCGAAGTAACAGAAATCCCAGGCACCCTCCGTTACAACATTCTCGAAAATGTTGCCGCAAATGCCGCTCTTAACTCTGTCCCCAAAGAAGGCGACAGCAGTTGTGTCAACCCCGCAACCGGCAAAAACTATACTTTCAAAGAATTGAATAATAATTATAAGAGCGCCACCACTGTCGACGATCGCCAAGCCGCTATCGCATTAATCAAAACTTGCTCGGCTCTACGTATCATTCCAGATACGCTTCCATCCTATAAAAACGAAGAAGCCCTTCTCGCCAGCCTTAACCGCATTTTTAACCTTTCCGGTTGGAATCCCGAAACCCTGGCCCCCGCCGGTAGTTCCTCTAGCGACGTACAGAATTACCCCGCTGGCCTAAATCCTCTTGAAGTAGTTTTGTCTGTCGAAGCCGATACGGGCATTACCACCAGTGTTTTAAATAATATTGAGCGCTCGATTCGTGAATTCGATATTAGTCACGCCACTATCGAATGGAGCGGCGACAACAGCTTAAAGTTAGAAGCCCGTGCTACCGCCTACTACGTCAATGAGTCTACTCTAACTGAATCATCAAAAACCATTAACCCAGGAGACAAATAAATGAAAAACGATTTATTTACATCAATTATAGTTGCCATTTTGGGCGTTGTTGTTTCTTTTATCGTTGCTAATGTCCTTACTGGCGAGATTAAACCTGTCGCCGTCAAGACTATCGACGGTTCAGTCAGTATTGATGTCGCGGAGCCGGACAACGAAGTGTTTAATTATCGTGCCATTAACCCGACCGTCGAAGTTTATGTTGGTAACTCCAATTGCTCACAGTATGATGCGGAAGGCAACTGTATCACGATCGAAAACCAAGGTTCTCCAGTAGAAGGCGAAAACAGCTCAGAAACCGAATCCAATTCGTCCACTGAATCAAACTCCAGCGAATCGACCGACAACTCGGAGACTAATTCTAGTTCCTCCCAGGAGGGAAACTAAATGGCTTTATTAACTAGGGAAGCCGAAGATCAAATTATCGAGCTATTACTGGCCGAGGGTCTTGCTGACCAGCGGCTAGTATTCGAAATAAAACAGCAAGCTGAAGCCGAGAATAAATCTCCGCTCAGTCTTTTGCTATCCAAGGGAATCGTCAACGACGACATGGTTGCTCGTGCGACAGCTGCAATCATCAGCGTCCCATATGTTGAACTGAAAAACATCACTATCGACCAAGACATTCTGCAGCTAATTCCAGGCGACGCCTCATCTCGTGTCCTAGCAGTACCCCTTGGCGAAAAAGACGACCTCTTAAACGTTGCTCTAACCGACGTTACAAACGTCCAAGTTACTGATTATATCTCCAATTTAGTCAATCGCCCAATTCGTGTTTGGATGTCATCCGAGCGTGGCATCCGCGAAATCCTCGACCAGTATCATGGCGATTTCACTGGTGTTAAGGAAGCAGTCAAAGAAACCAAAGAGGAAGCCGCCGAAGAGCAAAAAAGCAATGTCAAAACCATCGTCCAGGACTCCCCAATTTCAAAAGCTCTAACCACAATTTTGAGCTACGCCGCCAAAACCAAAGCCTCAGATATTCATATCGAGCCCCTCGAGAATTCGCTTATCATTCGTTGTCGTATCGACGGCGTTCTTCGTCGCATCATGGAGCTTCCCAAGACCGTTGCTCCCGCTTTAGTTTCTCGTATTAAAATCCTAAGCAATCTTAAAATTGACGAGCACCGTATTCCTCAGGACGGCCAGTTTACGGTTTCGGTTGACGGGCAGGAAATCGATCTTCGTATTGCCATTTCTCCAGTTACTTGGGGCGAACAAGTCGTCATTCGTCTTTTGGACAAAACCGGTACTTCAATGGAAATTCAGAAAATGGGCATGAGCGGTCACGCTCTTCGTGACGTTTTGAACGGCATTAAAAAACCAAACGGCATGATTCTGACGTCCGGGCCAACTGGTTCTGGTAAATCAACTACCCTCTATGCGCTTATTCAGGAGATTAAATCCGACGAGATTAATATTGTTACCATGGAAGACCCAGTCGAGTACAAAATGGATGGTATCAACCAGATTCAGGTGAATACCGACGCAGGGCTCACTTTCGCAGCTGGGCTTCGCTCTATTCTTCGTCAAGACCCCGACGTAGTAATGGTAGGGGAGATTCGTGACTCTGAGACTGCCGGACTCGCTGTCCAGGCTGCCTTGACCGGCCACCTCGTCTTTAGCACCCTCCACACTAACTCGGCCGCTGGTATTTTGCCTCGTCTCCTCGACATGGGCATTGAGCCATTCCTCTTGGCCTCTACTCTAAACGTCGTTATTGGTCAGCGCCTAGTTCGTCGCATTACCGAAAAACGCGAGCTATACAAGTCCTCCACAATCGAAACCCAGGCCATTAACAGTCTAGTTGGAGATTTATTGCCAAAGGATAAAGAAACTGTTGATACGATTAGTAAAGATTTGGGCTATCCTGGTCTGCCAGTCCGTAATGACAATTATTATATGCTAGCACGTGGTATGGACAGCAAAGAAACCCCAGGCGGTTACGTCGGACGCGCCGGTTTGTATGAGACGATTGTAGTCGACGAAGACATCCAAAAAACCATCATTGATCATTCCACCGCAAATGAAATTATGCGTCTAGCCAAGTCGAAAGGCACCGTCACTATGCGCCAAGACGGTTTTCTGAAAGCTTTGTCCGGCATTACGACTATCGAAGAAGTCAACCGCGTGGCCAGTGATTTATCGTAACGCTTATGCTATAATATAAGAAAGGAAAACACAATGGAAAATACACCTCAAACCATCACCGCATCCGCTCCAGCCAGTAGCCTCAAAATCGAGACCTTGCTTGAGGATTGTATCCATCGTAAAGCTTCCGATCTCCATCTCCAGTACGGTCTTCCTCCTATCTTGCGTATCGACGGCGCGCTTACTCCAATTGCCGGTATGCCGAAGCTAAACGAAGAAAACCTTCGTTCGCTCATCTACGCTACCCTGGACGAAGAGCAGCGTAAAATCCTTACCAATGATAAAGAATTCGATTATTCATTCGCCTTTGGCGATATTGCGCGTTTCCGCGTCAACGCTTTCCATGAAAAAGGGAATCTCGCTGCCGCCTTTCGTCTTATTCCTAACCAAATCAAGAATATCAATGAACTTGGTTTGCCCGCCATCGTCGAAAGTTTTGCCGAGTTTCCGCGCGGCCTAGTTCTAGTGACCGGCCCTACCGGTTCCGGGAAATCTACTACCTTAGCCGCCCTAATCGACAAAATCAATCGCGAAAAATCCGTCCATATTCTAACTATCGAAGACCCGATTGAATTTACTCATCGTTCTCAGCGCGCCGTTATTGCTCAGCGTGAGGTTCATTATGATACTTTCAGCTTTGCTGCCGCTCTCCGCTCGGTTCTGCGCGAAGACCCCGACGTCGTGTTGATTGGCGAGATGCGTGATCTCGAAACTATCCAGGCCGCTATCACTATTGCCGAGACCGGTCATCTAGTTTTTGCCACTCTTCATACCAATTCCGCCGCCCAATCTATCGACCGCATGATAGACGTTTTTCCGTCTTATCAGCAGCCGCAGGTTCGCAGCCAGCTTTCTAATATTCTCATGGCCGTCTGTGCTCAGCGCCTGGTCCCAGCCATTGGCGGAGGGCGTGTCGCTGCAGCCGAAATCATGGTCGCAAATTCTGCCATTCGCTCCCTCATTCGGGATGGCAAGACCCACCAAATCGACACCGCCATCCAGACCGGTATCGAGCAAGGTATGCAGACTATGGACAGAACTTTAGCGAAACTTGTCCAGACTGGTGTCATTACCTACGATTCGGGCCGTGAATATGCTGTTGACGTTAACGAATTTGACAGGATAGTGAAGGGTTAAAATGAAGAGATTTAAATATAAAGCAAAAGACAAGAAAACCGGCAAGGAAATAAAAGGCAGTATTCAAGCCGAAAATGAGCGTACCGCCGGCCATCTCCTTATCGACCAGGGCTACATTCCGTTAAACATATCCGAAGAAGGCATGGGACCCCTAGGCAAAGAAGGGAAGGTTACAACCAAAGACCGGATTACCTTTACCCGCCAAATGGCAACCCTTATCGGTGCCGGCCTTCCGCTCGCCACTTCTCTGCGCACCGTTGCCGAGCAAACTCAGTCTAAAGCCATGCGTGCCATTGTTGAGGAGATTCTCATTAGCGTCGAAGCTGGTAAAACTCTCCACGAATCCTTTGCGAAATACCCAGACATTTTTAACGGCGTCTATCTTTCACTTATTAAAGCCGGCGAAACTTCCGGTACCTTGGACCTCGCCTTGAAACGCCTTGCCGACCAAGAAGAAAAAGATTCCGCCATGATGAGCAAAATTCGAGGCGCTCTCGTCTATCCGGCTATCATCTTCGTGGTTATTATTGCGGTTCTCGCTTTCATGATGATCATGGTCGTTCCTCAAGTCAAAGGCCTATATGAGGATATGGACAAAGAACTTCCTGGTCTTACTAAATTCCTCGTCGGACTCTCCGATTTCTTCGGTCAATTCTGGTGGGCGGTCATTATTCTCTGTGTTGGTCTTGCTGTAGTTGCTTGGTATCTCGTCAAAAAGACTCCCGCTGGTCGTAAAGTCGCCGACGGCTTTAAACTTCATGTCCCGATTTTTGGCGCTCTTTTTAAGAAACTCTACGTTTCGCGTTTTGCTCGTACTGCTGAGATGATGCTCGCAACTGGCGTGCCTATGCTCGACTCTGTCAAAATTGCTATCGACGCCACAAACAATACCGTAGTTGAGGAGGAATACTCTAAATCCCTCGAAATCATCAAAAGCGGTAAGCCTCTGTCCGAATCCCTCCGCGACCGCAATTATATGTTGCCGCTTGTTCCGCAAATGGCCAGCATCGGCGAAGAATCCGGTAAAATCGACGAAATGTTAGCCAAAGCCGCCCAAGTTTATGAAAACGAGCTTGATGAGCAGATTAATAATATCTCCACTATGATCGAACCAATCCTCATGGTCATCATGGCGGGTCTTATCGGCGTAGTGGTCGGCGGTACTCTACTTCCAATTTACTCCCTCGTCAATTCCGTCGGCTAAAGTCCGACCGGCCTTGTTGCATAATTCGTAGCTCTCAAAATGCACGAATTATGCAACTAGAATATAAGCAAATAGTAAAAAGTAATATAAATAGATTGTCTGCGAATGAGCATGTGACGAACCCGATTATTTTTTACAACTTTTCCCCGAGAATTACGAAGTAAAGTTACAGATTTGCGTAAGCAAGTCTGATAACTTGATCGGAGTAATGAACGGGCGAAACGTTGTAA
>JAFWHP010000048.1 GCA_017515125.1 Candidatus Saccharimonadota bacterium
AGATTGTTGCGTCGTCAGAAGACTGAAAAACAAGTTTTTCGTCTTCTTCCTTCTGACAATTGATTTTACCACATTGCTCCGCCCCTACGGCGGCAAAATGTAAAATTTTGCCTTTACGTCCCTCAATACTGACGAATTATGTAACAAGACCACTTAGTTAAATAATTTTACTTTGATGCCCCTCGACGCTACAAATTATGCAACAATACATGGTATAATAAAGGAATGGATGCGAATACTATTAGACGAAAATTTTTAGAGTTTCAAGAAAAAAGAGGGCATAAAGTAATTCAACCGGCGCCTTTAGTGCTTGAGGGAGACCCAACGACTTTGTTTACGGGGTCCGGGATGCAACCACTGCTGCCGTATTTACTCGGAAAGGAGCATCCGGAGGGAACGAGGCTTTGCGATTCGCAACCGTCGATGCGCCTGCAGGACATTGAGGATGTCGGCGACCCGCGGCATACGACAGTATTCGAAATGCTGGGCAACTGGTCGCTTGGGGATTATTTTAAGGAAGAGCAGATTAGAGGATTTTTTGAGTTTTTGACCGTCGAGGTGGGGCTAGACCCGAAGAAGATTTATGTGACTTGCTTTATTGGAAATGAGAAATATGGGATTCCACGCGATACTGAGGCGGCGGAGATTTGGCAGAAAGTATTTCGCGAAGCGGGGGTCGAGGCGGAGATTGCCGAGATTGGGTCTGCTAAAGTTGGCGACGAGAGGGGGATTCGGCCGGGAGAGCGGATTTTCTTCTATGATGATCACGAGAACTGGTGGAGTAGGGGTGGAGGAATTGAGTCGACACCGATTGGGGACCCTTGTGGGCCAGATTCGGAGGTATTTTATGATTTTGGCGAGGACAAGCAAGATATTGAGAAATACGGTCAGGCGCATCCGGCTAGTGACGGGGCGCGGTTTATGGAGATCGGGAATCAGGTCTTCATGCAGTATAAACGGAATGAGGATGGGACGTTTTCGGAACTCGAGAAGAAGAATGTTGACTTTGGTGGGGGACTAGAACGCATTGCGGCGGCCGCGATAGGGTCGTTTGATGTGTTCAAGATTTCGCTTTTGAAACCGATTATTGAGAAGTTGGAGGAGATTTCGGGGAAGTCGTATGATAATAATACTGATGAGATGCGAGTGATTGCAGACCACATTCGCGGAGCGTATCTGCTCGCGGCGCAGGGATTAGCACCTTCGAACAAGACACAGGGCTACGCTATGAGAAGACTAGTCAGGCGGGCGATTCTAAGAGCTTTAGACCTCGGTATTGCGGCAGATTTCTTGGCAGAAATCGTACCGATTGTAGCGGACAATTATCGGGATTTGCCAGATTCGATTCTGACGCATAGAGAAACTGCGCTAGAGACGCTCCTTAAAGAAGAAAGCGTATTTCGGAAGACTCTAAATCGAGGGATGCGGGAGCTTGGAAAACTATCGAAGAATAATAAGGCATTGAATGGCGAGGACATCTTTAAGCTGCAGGATACTTATGGATTTCCGTTTGAACTCTCGGTTGAGGAATGCTACCGGGAGGGAATTGAATTATCGCCTAAATACCGAGAGGAATTTGAGGCGGCTTTAGCGGAGCAACGCGAGCGGTCGCAAACAGCTTCCAAGGGAATGTTCAAGGGCGGGCTAGAGGATCATGGTGAGCAGACCGTAAAGTATCATACCGCTACGCATTTGCTGCTGGCGGCCTTGCAGAAGCTCGTGGCGCCAGATATTGCGCAGAAGGGGTCGAATATTACGGCGGATAGAGTACGGTTCGATTTCAATCTCGATCATAAGATGACGCCAGAGGAAAAACAGGCGGTGGAAAAGCAGGTTAACGAGTGGATTGAGGCGGACCTACCGGTAGTTTTCGACGAATATGATAAGGCTTACGCTAGAGATACCCTAAAGGCGCATGGGCAGTTTTGGGATAAATATCCGGAGAAATTGAAAGTCTATACGATTGGAGATTTTGATAACCCGGTTTCGCGCGAGGTTTGCGGAGGGCCTCATGTCGAGCATACTGGGGTTTTGGGGCATTTTAAAATTAAGAAGGAGGAGTCGTCTTCGGCGGGAGTGCGAAGAATTAAGGCGGTGCTGGAGTAGATTGCTTTTAATGCCGCTTTGCCGGGTTGGATGACATTAACATATTCCGTTATTGGGTTTTTGCTGTATAGATTATATCTTTTAGGGATTAGAGCAATATGGCTTTTAGGCTGAAAAAGAGCGCTCGATTGAGCGCCCTTAACGGTTACAGAATGGGATTCTAGTCAACAGAAGACACGGTCGAACTGTCTCGAGAACCGGAATCCGGCACGAGATAACGTATATCTCAGCTGAAGCGCGTTCCGGAACCAGATGTGGTGAACTCCCGCTTTCGCCGACGCATAGATATTCTCCATGTCGTCGTCGATATAAAGAACCTCGTCTTTATTTAAGTCGTAGTTCTTCATGAGACGAGCAAAGTAGCCGGGATCCTTCTTCAAGGCGATTTCGTCATACGACCAGATACGCCGAGTCATTAATCCCAAAGTCTCCGGATGAAGATGCTCGAGTTCTTGCTGGCGCTCGGCAATATGATCAGAAACCAACCAGAATTCTGGGCGGCCCTGAAGAAGATTCCGATGATCGCCATTGACAGTCCTCGGGTATTTTACTATGCTTTCGTAGAGATCCAGTGTTCCAGGAATCTCCTCCGCCATGTTGCGGGACAAAATCCCCTTAATCTCAGTTACGCCGAAAGGCCATTTCTGACCAGAGAGAAATCTCTCCCAGAACTGGTCTTCTGTCATACATCCTCTCATGAGATCCTCGAACGAGCTCTTCATGACGTACTTTCTCTTCATGAAGGAAGTCGATACTTCGAGTCCGTAGTTCCTTTCTATTATCCTATCCATTCCATAAACACCTTTAATGAGTACTTCCGACAAATCTGTTAGTATTATCATTTTTCCCCTCCTTATTTCTAGAGATTTTCAGACTATTCTATTTTAGCATAAAACCGTTTAAAAGTCAATAGATTCGCTCGGGCTTGGTTGCATAATTTGCATATTTCGGGGTTTCAACGGCTAATGTTGGAGAAGTTTGCTGATTTTGGCGCGGAGGCCGGTTTCTTCGGGGGCGCCAGCTAGGGTATCCATGCCGACTCTTAGTAAACCAAGCGCAGTAGCGAAGGAATGATCGAGCTGGGTGGACTCGTCCACGATAAGGTTTGGGAGTTCGGCGGTTTCCATAAGATGAATAATCGGGCGACGAGAAAAGGGGAGATCCTTGTACCAGTCAGAGATAGCGAGAGATTCCTGCAAAAGCGAAAGGCTGGCACCGCCGCCACATAGCAATACATTGCGAGGTAAACTACTCGTACTATTAAACTCCTCGAGTGCCACTTCCACACCCGTCAGCCAAACAGACAGATTATGAGAAATAGCTGTTTCGATTTTAGACTTAACGCGATCATCTAATTTGCCCGTATCGTAATCAAGCTTATACTCCTCAGCAGTGTCAAAATCGACGCCAAGCGCCTCGGCGATTTGGTGTGTAAAACTGCGTCCGCCAATGCCAAACATCTTGGTGCCTTCTACGCCACCGTCATCAATTACAGCAATATCGGTAGTACCGCCACCAATATCCATCACAATGCCAGAATAACTAGAATCCAAATCGTTCCCAAGGCAGGCGCGGCAGACAGCGAAGGGTTCGACGGCGACGGTTAATAATTCAAGGTTTAATTCGGCGCAAACCTTCTCTATCGCAGCAACATGGATTAACGGAGCGAAAGCGGTATAGAACTGGATTATGACGTCGGAACCTTTAAAACCTATCGGGTTGCTAATTTTGTAGCCATCAATCGTCAGCGATACAATGGCAGAGTTAATTAGCCTAACCTCGACATTATCGTTACCGGTTTCCAAAGCAACAGTGCGTTTGGCAACTTCGCCAGATTTTTGCTGAACTTTTTCGATAATTTCAACCATTTCTTCTTCAGTAATGGGCTTATTGGGATTTTTGCGCGTATAATTGACCGTAGTGGTGTTGCCCTTGATTAGTTCACCAGCTATACCCACAACGGTTAGTTCGGCGCGTTCTCCAGCCTGTTTTTCGACTTCAACTAGAGCCTCTTCGCAGACACTGACAACTGCCGGAATGTCGGCAACGGCGCCAGCATGCATATTGCCTTCGGCCTGCTTAGCTTTGCCAATACCAAGTATTTCTAGGTCGCCTTTTTTGTTCGGCTTCGCTAAGACCGCCTTGACGAATTCAGTACCAATATCAAGACCCAAAATCGTGTTCATATATTTATTATAACATATTTACCAGAAGCAAGATTGTTTAATTCGTATTTTCCGAACTGCGTTCGATGAAGCTTTGTGACTTTATAGCCAAGTGCGGCGAAGGTGCGGCGGATCTGGCGATTACGACCTTCGGCCAAGATGACTTGATAGTGACATTCCTCGGTTTTTATGATTTTAAAACGCGAGGGCCCATCATCCAGCATGACACCATAATCGGAAATCATCTGCTGATGGAGTGGTTCGAGAGGTTTATCTAGCTCAACTTCGTAAACTTTGGTTTTACGGAATTTGGGATGCGTCATCTGGAAGGCAAAATCGCCGTCGTTAGTCAAGAGGATTAATCCAGACGAGTCTTTGTCGAGGCGACCGACGGTCTTTAGCTTGCGATACTTTCCAGGTAAGAGGTCATATAAGGTCGGGGCATTGCCTTGGGCGCGGCGCGAACAAACATAGCCAACTGGCTTATTAAAGGCAATATAAAGATATTCCGCCTCGAACGGAACTATCTTATTATTATAGCATACTTTGCTGTCTTTGTCAATTCTAGCACCTATTTTAGCCTGCTTCTGATTAACAAAAATCTTTCCGCTTGCAATTAAGAGATCGGCTTCACGACGAGATACGCCTAAGCGCTCGGCCAGAAATTTATTGAGCCGGATTAACTGGGGCTGACTGAGCATTTTCACTTTCAATACTTAGAGCTGGAGCTGTCGGCTGTACAGGTGTGACAGAGGCTGGCATGGGACTTGCGGGATAATCAGTCTGGGGCGCAGGAGAATTATCCGTATAAGGAGTGGCTGGCGCGGCGGGTGGGACTGGCGCGGGAACTGGCGAGGATACAGGAGTCGCAGGGGTCGCCGGAGCCGCAGGGGCAGCAGTGGCGCGATCGCCAAGTACTTCGTGGATGGTATTAACTACGTCCTCGATACC
>JAFWHP010000049.1 GCA_017515125.1 Candidatus Saccharimonadota bacterium
CACGAGGAAAATCAGCAAAATTCTCTACCACTCCAGGAAGGCCTAGCTCGTTAATCGTCTGAATCCTATTTGGGATCAAGCGAAACGCACAAGCTAAATTACCTCTTTCATGGAAAGCGTTTGCACGAAAACGTCCAAGTTCGCCAAAAGCAAATGAGTAATCAAATTCCTTATCCTTAAGTAGAATCTTTTGCTGAGATTCATCGAGCGTCGCGAATATTAAACTCTCAACCATCTGAGGAGTTAACGCCGGCTGACTAGCCATTGCAACAAGTTGGCCATCAACACGTAAAACCGGCGGCAATCCCACCTGTATATGTATGTCGGAAGCGTTCTTTCGGATACATTCCTCCAGCAACGTTTCTATTCTTGGCCCACTTCCATTCTCCATAATTACATTTTACCACAAGCTTTTTATAATTTATAGCTATTTTTATCTTAATTCGCCCCAACAAACAGCATAAATTATGCCAAATCAGATGCTACGCGGTCTACCTCCTTTAGAGTTGTTATACCAGATAAAGCCTTAAGCATTCCATCCTGTCGCATCGTGATACAGCCTTTTGCCTTAGCCACCTTCATAATATCACCAGCTGTTGCTCGAGCCACAATTAGCTTCTGAATATCATCATCAACTTCAATTGCTTCATATAGACCTGCGCGTCCAACATAGCCACCAGGTGCTTCTCTTGTTTCTACGCCTTTTACAAGAGGATACCCCTTAGCGTTATAGATAGGCAAACCAGGATATCCCAAATCCTCTGATAAAGCCGGTA
The DNA here is from genome assembly GCA_017515125.1 of Candidatus Saccharimonadota bacterium. Taxonomy (GTDB): domain Bacteria; phylum Patescibacteriota; class Saccharimonadia; order Saccharimonadales; family Saccharimonadaceae; genus Nanosyncoccus. Next base: position 777 of record JAFWHP010000049.1, read on the forward strand.
CCTCCTCTTGAGTCTTTGGCAATATCTTTCCTAAAACATCGTTTATCTCCTGCGTTTCGACGTCCCCCGACTGGTATACTTCCTTTTTTTCAGATACACGACGAACCAAACGCTGCCCAATTACCGTATTAAGTGTCGAAGCAATCAAGAATGGCTCAATACCCATATCTAGCAAACGCGGCAGAATACCAGCAGCAGAGTTTGTGTGCAATGTAGAAAATACCAAGTGCCCCGTAAGCGCAGCTTGCACGGCCAGATTTGCAGTTTCACCATCGCGAATCTCTCCTACCATTACCACGTCCGGATCTTGACGCAAAATCGAACGAAGCCCGGACGCAAAAGTAAGGCCAGCATCCACATTCACCTGTATCTGATTGACACCGTCCATTTTGTACTCAACTGGGTCTTCAAGCGTAACAATATTAATCGCTTCAGATTTAATCTTCTTAATCAAAGCATAAAGCGTAGTCGACTTACCAGAACCAGTAGGGCCAGAAGTCAAAATCATTCCATTTGGTTTTTCGATACCAGCAGTAACCGCTCTAAGCGCTCGCCCAGTCATACCCATCTTCTCAACTTCCATAGCCGTTCCGGTTTTATCGAGAAGACGAATTACGACTTGTTCACCCCACACAACAGGAGAAATCGCAATACGCAAATCTATCTCTTTATCATCTACCGCTACTGTAAACTGACCATCCTGCGGCACACGGTGCTCATCAATTTTCAAATTGGATAAAATTTTTATACGGGACACTAACGCCGGCTCAATTGCTTTTGGCAAATCCATTACTTGTCTAAGCACGCCATCTATGCGGCACCGAATTACCAAAGAGTTTTCTAATGGCTCAATATGGATATCCGACGCTTTTGATTTAGCCGCGTAATCCAAAATCGATGTGAGCGCCTTAGAAATCGGTGAATCTTGAGTAATCGTCTTCACATTGGCACTATGAGTCTTCTGTGCCTGTTCTTCCTGCGACACCTTTGCGGCTTTGTTAACACTAGAGAAATCACTACGGTACTGAATCAGAATAGCACGTATGCCTTCTTCGCTCGCCATTACGGTTCGAATTGGTTTTTTTACTAAGGTCGCAAGATAATCCGTAGCCTGAACGTTCGTCACATCAAGCATAGCTACCGTCAACCGCCCATCAACATCCGACAATGGCACGGCCATGCTTCGCTCTGCCACATCTTGTGGCAAATTCATCAAAATTTCTTGGTCAATCTTTACATTCTTTAGATTCACATACGGCACTTTCATTACATTTGCCGTTGCATGCGTGATAGTCTCGTTATTCGTTAATTTCTGCGCAACAAGAGCCGCCAAAATCGGCTGCTTTGATACCGCAATACTCTGTCTTGCCGCATTGACTTTATCAACATCAATCAGCCCTTCATCCTGTAGCAGCGATACTACCCTTTCTTGAATATCTTTAGTTAAGAGCGCCATCGCTAGCTCCCCGAAACGGTCTCTTGCCTCGCAGGATCTTGCGTATTATTGGCGTTATTCTGATTTTGCTGGTACTCGTTAACGCTATTTTCGACTTCTTCTCGTTGCTGAGCGGTCGTACCGTTAGCATAGCCCTCATTCTTATTTATCTCAGCATTCTCTTCGTTGCTTAAACCCTGATTTTCCTGTAAATAGTCGCTTTCTGTCCGTCCAGTATCAGTTTGCATAGCATCCTGACCGCAACTTCTCTTCTCTTCTTCACTCAAAACACCATTCTGATCCTGATCCACGCAAGAGCCTACATATACTTCTACGGTCGGATTAACAGCGGCCGAGTTAAATATATCCGCATCTGGCAACACCAAACCACTGGCGTCATAATCCAAGTATTCAAATTTTACCGACATGTCTTTTGGATCACCAAGAATAGAGTTAACCGCCACATACGCAAGTATCGTTACAAAAACCGCAATAAAGCCAACTGTCACATAATCAGATACTTTCATTATTCATTCCCTCCACTCTTATTTTTTACAACTTTTCCGTTACCCTTAACTTCTTCAAGTACTTCATCAAGCGAAGAAGCTTCAGTATAATACGCCTCCGCCATCGCTTCCAGCTTTAACGAATCGCCACTTCTTTCAATTTTAGCAGTCTTAATATTATATTCGCGAATAGATTTCTCAAGGTTATTCAAAACGCGCATTGTATTGTCAGCCGAAGACTCGACCTGCAAATTAATACCAATCGAACCAATTCCTTCCATTGAACTCACACCAACTTCTTTAGGAGTAATTCCTTCCGGAATATAGCTAGACATAGTAAATATTTTGTTCAAACTCGCACCCACCGCCAACGGATTAGCCGCCGAAGGCAAAGCGTCCGGAATTACACGAAGCGCAGAGCACATTGCAATTCTTTCTAGATATGCCTCCCTCTCCTTATCGTTTGTCTGCACGCGGTATTTCTCAATAAGGTCTTCTACACTTACCTTCTGATTAGTCGAAGAATCAAAACAAATCGACAAACCTTTTCGCGCCACGCTTTCGAGATTTTCATTCTTGGAAAGCTCCATAATCACTTGGTATCGGAGTGTATCTGCCCCTAAGCGAGACAGATCCTCATCGTCCGGATTACAACTTTCCAATTCAGATACAGTATAAATCTTCCCGCTTGGAGCTCGACATATACCAATCTTTTCGATTGCCTTGCTATATCCATCAATTGCCTTATTCTTTTCGGAAATAACCTTACTATTAAACGCAATATATTTTAAGAAATACACGGAGAAAACCAGACATACGCCCAAAATTAGAGAAGCACAAGCCACTGCGCCCAACATTACTCGCTGTGATTTGCTTATCTTTATTCTTTTTGCTAGTGCTACTCCTTCTTTCTTTGCCATGTCTTTTCTCCTATTCTTCAGTATCTATTACCTTAGCTTGCTCCGCGAACATATCGCCAACTTGCATGAATGAATCTGTCACATTTTGATGCCCAGATGGTAAAATCGTAATCACATGCTTATTCTTGAAACTAAATATATCAGGATTTAGATGAAGAACAGCACTAAACATAAGCACTAACGATCCACCCGTCTGCTTACCGTTCGTCGAGTTGGTAATTTCGATTCCATCCGGAGCCATCATGCATTCGTTACTCACATTACTGCTCCAGTTTACCGTACTATCAGTTTCCTCTCCGCTGTAAGTAATACATTCGCTCTTGAAATGTGGAACTTCTTCGATAACTCCATCTGTCTTCATAAAGCCTTTCCTATACCAATCAGTAAATTGTGGGGTTCTATAAATCCATACTAGATCGGTTCCATCAGGCTCACCAGAAGTGTTGATGTCCTGAATCTGTTTCTTAGTAGCAGTGTTTCCAGAGCCTTCATATCCATCGTCGTCCGCCTGCACTGGATCGCAACCCTCTGCACCCTTAGCCCATTTAGCACGAATACTACCTTTTTCATCGGTATACGGTATCCCATTTGAG
>JAFWHP010000050.1 GCA_017515125.1 Candidatus Saccharimonadota bacterium
ATGTCTTGTTGCATAATTCGCAGTATTTCGGGAGCTCCGCAATGTGGTAATCTTTGATTTTACCACATTGCTCCGCCCCTACGGCGGCAAAATGTAAAATTTTGCCTTTATGTCCCTCAATACTGACGAATTATGCAACAAGGCCATTTTACGAATTATACTATTGCTTTTTTACACGAAAAATAGTAATATAGATATAAGAATAAGCGAGGTAATAATGCAACGAACTGACAATACGGATAAAGCTAAGGTCGTGAGACGTCATGTAGGTAGTTCTACTACTTTGAATCGGAAGTATGTTAGGCGCCCTGGTGGCAGGATGGACATGATGGTCACATCCTCCGCAGTCATGCGTAGTCCTAGAATACAACGTTTCAATAATCCGAGTGTCAGCAATGATGCCAAAGTGGCAGAAAAAAATCGAAGTGTCACCCGTATCGGAATCGCCGAGTCGCAACCGACGATAGCACCAGCGAGCCAGGAACAGCCCGAAGTTGTGGCGCAAATGCCAGTTGATTATAGTAGAATGATATCTGCACCGCAGAATGTTCAGAGTGAGCAAGCTCGGCAAGTCGCGACAAGCGCGCAGATACATCCGATGCAAGAGAAAGCGAATATGCGCATGCGTAAATCAAAAAGTGATGCAGTAAAAAAGGAGAGAATGAGCGCAAAGGAAATGAAGGAACAGGCCATCAAAAAGGCTTTAGCTGAGGCTGCGGCGCCAGCGAAGGAAAAAACAAAAAAGAAAAAGACCAATGGCGCAAAGATTCATTTCGGTTTCGGGAGGGTCGTACTAGCACTCTCGTGTGCAGCAGTGGCGGTTTTCGCGGTGGTGTATTTTGTGAATCTAAATATGCCGGATGTTTCTTTAAAAGTTGCGGCGATGCAGACTGGCATTAACGCTTCGTATCCGACTTATGTGCCGAGAGATTATACTATTTCTAGTATCACTTCGGAGGATAAAAAGATTGTCCTGGAGTTTAAGAATAGCGAGACCGAAAGCGCTTTCACGTTAGTTGAAGAAACTTCTTCTTGGGATTCTAATGCTTTATTAAATAACTTCGTAAAAGATACTTATGATGAGAACTATCAAATTGTCAAGGAACAAGGTTTGACTATTTACATTAGCGGGAGTAATGCTTCTTGGGTGAATGGCGGAATTGTCTATAAGATTACGACGACCAAAGGCTCGTTGACAAATAAACAGATTAAGGCTATTGCGACATCATTGTAATTCTGTAGTGGTTGTCATAAACCAAGTTAGTTGTTTCTATTAAAAAATCAGTCCTGATGGACTGATTTTTAATTATAAATGGTTAGCTGCTCGCGTAGATTATCTATATCGCACGAGCAACGGCATTGAGGCGAGCTAGTATTGGCTCGCGACCGATAACGGACATTGTGAGATTTAGTGCTGGCGAAAACGCTGTGAAGCTAATAGAGATACGAATTAAACTGAATAATTCGGCGGGTTTTTTGCCGGTTTCTGTTAGCAAATCATTAAGAGCTACCTGGAGTGAATCCTCGTCCCAATCTTTAAGGTTCGTGAGGCGCGCGATCGTCAGCTTTAACAGCGACTCGATTTCCGATTCGGAAAGCTTTTTGAGAAACTTATTATGAACGAGCATGTCAAGGTCGATAGTCGGGTCTCTAAAAAAGTAATCAGTCATAGTGCGAAGGTCAGATAAGGTCTTGAGGCGGTCGTAAATGATGGATAAGACTTGGCGACGATATTCCACTGTAGAGCCTTTTGCGGATTCGGGCCAAAAATCTTCCGCACGCATCAAAAGTCCGTCTGCGCCCTGCTCGTTAAAGATGCGGCGAATCCATTGGCCGTTGAGCCACAGCAACTTTACCTCGTCGTAACGAGCGCCAGAATTCTGAATGCGATCTACGGAAAAACGCTGGATTAATTCATCTTTGGTATAGATTTCTTGCTCGGTACCATCATTCCAGCCCAGACAAGCGAGATAATTAAGCATGGCCTCGGGGAGAACTCCGTCATCACGATATTCGGTCGCAGATTTCGCGCCGTCGCGTTTGCCTAATTTCTTATTGCCGCCAGGAGCTAGGATATGAGGAAGTGATATGAGCTTCGGGACTTCAAGGCCGAGAGCTTCGTATAGTTCTAAATAGTTAGGGGTGCTAGAAAGGTATTCAACCCCTCGCATGACATGGGTCACGCCCATTTCGGCGTCGTCAACGATATGCGCGAAATTGTAAGTGGGGAAACCATCCTTCTTTATTAGAATAATATCGTCCTGAACTTCGGGGCCAGCGTGCATATCGCCCATCACTTCATCATGCCAATGATATTCCTTAGGTTCGGCTTTAAAGCGTAGAGGAATGCCAGGAGTCCATTCGGGTGTTTTTTCTGGACGAAAATTGCGGTAGAGAAATGGTAACTTCTTTTCATTGCATTCTTTGCGATATTCATCAATTGCTTCGGGAGGAGTTGGGTCGGCATAAGCGCGGCCGGCAGCAATCAGCTTTCGTGCATATTCATGATAGATTTCTTTACGCTCACTCTGGAAATAGGGAGCATGTGGCCCGCCAACAATTGGACCTTCATCCCAGTCTAAGCCTAGCCATCTCAGTGTATCTTCTATCAGTTCAGTAGCGCCATCAACATAACGACCACGATCGGTGTCTTCGATACGAAGAATCATTTTACCATTCGCCTGCTTTGCCACTAGATATGGATAAATGGCAGAACGGACATTACCAATGTGAATATAACCGGTTGGACTCGGCGCAAATCTTGTTACAACATTCATGTATTATATTATATCACAATTGATATTTACGTATCGTGGGTTTCGTTTATGATTCTTCTTCGTCGTCATCATCATCTCGCTTCTTGGCGAGAAGGAAGAACACTGCACCGGAAGTACCAGCGACTACTGCGGTTGCGGCGAGTGCGCTAGATAACATGGTATTGTCTTCATTGACATTGGTGGTTGTTGTAGCTACTGCAGGCGTGACGGACTGAACTCCCTGAGGGGAAGCGTAAGACGAGCGATTATCGCCACCGGTAACTTGAGTGGTAATAGTCTCAGTGGTCGAAGTAGAGCTAGTAGTAGTATAGACGGTAGTGCCAGTAGTACCGCTGATACCTACACCCCGAGCATCACCAGTGTAAGTGGCTGCACTATCATTGGCAACGGTGTCAGTAGCTGGGGTGACCGGATTGGTCGGAGTGGCCGGGTTGGTACCTGCGTCGATTGCGCCAGTCACAACACTGAACACTACGGTATTACTATAAGTGCCGGACGGCTTAGCACTGCTAACTCTGGTACCAAAATAGACATTCCTGGTGCCGCTCTTCTTTGCAATAGTAGCGCCATTCATAATAGTAATCGGGTTATTGCTGGTGTGCATCGGCTCGTATCTCCCGGTTGCCAGCCCAGCAGATGTGTCGCCGAGGGAGGACTGAGAGGCGCCGTCTAGGGTAAATTCGCCTAGGGAGTAGCCCCAATGATCTGGAGCGCTATTTGTGCCATTTACGAAGTCATCACGAGTGATCTCGCCTGCTAAGGTCGGGATGCTATAGCTCGAGCCGAGAGTAGTATGCTCAAGATCGGTACTGCTCTTGGAATACATAGAAGCAGTAAAGCCATTGTTTGCATTGGTTGACACGTCTAGAGATACTGTGTTTCGGAGAAAATCATCTATGTCGCCAGTGGCAGGAGTGGTCGGAGTAGTAATCTGGACGCTCAAGGAATCTTGAACGTCGACTTCGAAAGTCATGTCGTTGGTAGTTTGCGCCGCAGAGGTATTCTCGACGGACACTTGCGATAAATTAGCTGAAACAGACCCAACTGCAGCGAGAATTGCAATGACGAAACTCGCTGCCGACTTTTTGTTGCCAGCGATTTCTTTCATCAACACGCGAATCTCTTTTTTGAACATTTTTTTATTCATTTTTTCCTGCATGACCTTAATCGTTTATGTTTTTATTTTAGCACAAGCAAAAAATCCTGTAAATAGGTTTTTGAAATTTTGTGGTATTTTGGCAAAAAATGTGGAAAACGCGCAATAAGCATTTCTACATACGGTTTTTTAGATATTCGTATTTGTAGATTATGATGATGTTTTTATTACTATAAGCATCTTGGAAAAAATCGCAGCTTTATATATAATATATAGTATATACAAACTTGAACTGCGACATGGAGAAATAATGGATAAGAAAAATAGCGAAACTATCACGAACGAGGATTTGGCTTCCGCTTCCGCGAGCGGTAGAAAAAACAGGCATGGCGAAAAACGTTCAAAAAATGACGAAAGGAGAGCAAAGGGAAAAGCGCCAAGGATTTTTGTAGTACTTATTATTGTTGGATGTTTAGGAATCCTAGGCGGGGTGGGGATGGTTTTGTTTGGGATATTTGGAGTTTCTAGAGTAAAGGTGGCGGATGTTTTTCCAGACTTATCAGCGGAAGGCGAGGCAGCAGAGGTGTATAGCGCGCTAACTGGGGAGCCTTTGGCAAATCCAGATTTGAAAAATGCCCCCGCCTATTGTATTCAAACCCCAAACGGAACTGATGGCGCCAGACCCCAGGCGGGCTTAAATACTGCTGGCGTGATTTTTGAGGCCATTGCCGAGGCGGGAATTACACGATTTGCGGCAATTTACCAAAATCCAACCGCTGCAGTGATTGGTCCGATTCGTTCGTTGAGAATCTACTATTTGCAGTGGGACACGCCGTTTGACTGCACAATTGTGCATGCCGGTGGGTCGGGAGACGCGCTCGCGGCTGTTTCGCAAGGTTACAAAGATTTAACCGAGAACTATACCTATATGTACCGGGGGACTTATGGAGTACGACGGTGGAATAATCTATTTACAACTTCCGCATATTTAAAACAATTTAGCGACGATCATGGTTATGGAAGTTCTGATATTAAGGGGTTCGCTAGGCTGACGCCGAGTGAGAGCGCAAGGGCGAGGATTGATGGTCTGGCCTCGGAAAAGCTAGATATTACTAAACCGGCGACCGGAAATACCTCTGCGCTGAAGCCGGCAGTAGAGCATATTTCGCTTCGACTTGGTGGATGGTCGGATTTTAACGTCGACTACAATTACAATGCTGAATCGAATAAGTATTTAAGAAGTTATGGAGGCGGGGAACCACACCAAGTCTATGATTGTCCGGCTGATAATTTAGGCGAAAAAAATCCAGAGGAGGTTTGCACATTGACTCAGATGGCGCCGTCGGTCGTAGTGGCGATGGTTGTAAATGAACGACGGGCGGCGGACAATTACCATGAAGATATTGATGTGATAGGCTCGGGAGATGCTTATGTTTTCCAAAATGGCACTGCCATGCGGGGGATTTGGAGAAAATCCTCCAAAGAGGAGCAAATTTCATTTGTTGATGAGGCTGGCGCCGAAATTAAGCTGGCGCCAGGGCAAACAATTTTAACGGCCGTACCGAGCTACGGAAGTATTGACTTTTAGAAAAAAGTGCGCTACAATGAAGATGTGAGTCTAACCCCCCTTGGACTCACATATCGGCAGGTCTAACCCCCCTTAGACCTGCCTCCTTGGTATATGGGGATTGTGAATTTAAGAATAATTAAACTTGGTCTCGTCGTCTAGCGGTCCAGGACTCCTGGTTCTCATCCAGGCAATCGCGGGTTCGAATCCCGCCGAGATCACCATTTAATATAAAAAGAAGCCTGGAAGGCTTATTTTTATATTAAATAATGCATTTCTGGCGGGATTAGAACCCGCAGGGTTCGCCCGTGGTAGGAGACGAATAATAATCCAAAACTTGTTTTGGATTATTTGAGACGACGCCCCACGGATTGTTTTTTTGCGACAGCAAAAAACAAAATCCCGCCGAGATCACCATGGTATAAAAAGAAGTCGCTTGCGACTTATTTTTATATCATTGGTAGTCTTGGCGGGATGAGAACCCGCAGCACAATTGAGTTTCTTGGGGCTTGGGAGCTGCTCCATAATCTAGATTTTAACCGTGTGCAATTCGAGGCGGTTAAAAATGAGGCTGGCTCCAACCGCTTCGTGATGAATCCATTGAGATACTATTTAGTCTCGTTAGTGGGTCTTTGATTTGGGAGGTTCTAATAATCCCGTCCATCGTTGGCGCCTGTCTTGTTGCATAATTCGCAGTATTTCGGGAGCTCCGCAATGTGGTAATCTTTGATTTTACCACATTGCTCCGCCCCTACGGCGGCAAAATGTAAAATTTTGCCTTTATGTCCCTCAATACTGACGAATTATGCAACAGGGCCTTGGCGCCGCTAAGTTAAACTCTCTAGCGCACCAATTCAAACATTTCCAATGGACTTAAATAGCCAAGGCGTTTTCGTGGTCGGTTGTTAAGTGAATTTTCTATAAACATTATATCAGTTTCATTCAATTTCCTAAAATCTGTACCTTTGGGTAAATAATCACGAATTAATCCATTTGTATTTTCATTGCATCCTCTTTGTCGTGGAGTGTATGGATCAGCGAAGAAAATAGTAGAGTTGGTTGCAGCTTCGGTTAATTTCCAAGCACTAAATTCCGAGCCATTGTCATAAGTAATAGTTTTAATATCTCCAAAAACTCTTTTAATATCTTTTGTAGTCTGTTCCGAGACATTATTGGCATTGTAATCTAACACCCTTCCCATTGCGAGCAATCCAGTAACGCGGCAGACATGGGTAAGAATGCGATCTTTCTGGTTATTGCCTACAATTGTATCTCCTTCTAAGTCCCCTAAGCGACTAAGTTCCTCAACTTCGCTTGGGCGGTCATGAATTGAATGTTTGGCACGATTGGTTTGGTTGTAAATGATTTGTTTCTCGTGGCGATAAGGTTTACCTTTTCTCCTTAATTGTTTTATTAACTTATGACATTCGTCTTTATCCGTTAGGCTATAAATATATTTGTATATTGTAGTATGTGAAATGGAGGGCAAAGCGCCATCCAGCTTCAATCTACCGCTAATTTGTTCTGGCGACCAACGTTCACCTAGTTTCTGCAACACATATTCTCGTGTATCCAAAAAATCTGGGGTGTCTAAGACCCTTACTGGTATTTTGTGACGGCTCTTTGCTTGTGTTTCGGCATAGATTAAATCATATTTCATTTGTTTTTGTTTGAATTGGTTTTTTCGGTACTCATATCGCATCTTCGCTTCTTTTATCTCGTAGGCCTTATTACTGCCGCGATAATGACGAGCGTCTAGCTTAGCAAGAGATGGCTTATTTACACGAGTTCTTTTATTTTTATTGGGTTTGCCGTTGCGTGCAATCTCGCGATAAATTGTGCAGCGCGGACGACCTAGTGCTATTGCTATTTTAGTTGGCTTTTCGCCATTTGATAGTCTATTTGCTAGAATAATTCGTTCTTCGTGTGAAAATCTGCTATAATTGAGTTGAGGCATAATTTGACTCCTTGTTAAATTTGTTTTGTGATAAATTCATTTTAACATGAGCCACTGATTATGCCTCTTTTTATTTCTCTAATTTGGTGCACTGGAGGGTTGAATGTAGGGCCTACATTGACTTTTTCGATAGTTTATGATATAATGTAAGGAAACGGGATGTTTTTCCTACGCATGAAAAGGAGGGTAAATCATGAGTTCTTTAAAGGTTAAAGTAGCAAATTTCTTCGCAAAACAGTCCTGTTCTGCCTGGCAATCCAATCGGGTTGTCCGCAAAGTTTGTCGCAATGTATACCGTTTTATCATGGAAACTGGGCCTGGTCTGCGCACCTATGACAATGTTAATGACGAATTTCGAGCCAAGAGTTATCCGTACGAGGATGCCGAGTTTGCAAATTGGCCGGAATCTGATGGTGATTTCTACACACTTATTACCGATTCTAACAATTTCGTCATTCGTCGTAGCACAAGCTACATAGGTTGGTTGATGAAGAAACACTGCGGCGGATGGCCAAATCTGCCTATTCCTGGCGAACGCAAGCCCGGAGAGCACAACTTTGACGCCAAACATTGGGATGAAGTACTTGAGTTTAATGGTTGGCGGAAAGTATCAAAGGAAGACTGGCCGACATGGCAAAACATGAATGATCGCGATCATTTCATTGGCATTATTGCCGACGAAGGAGAGTTCGGTCAGCTGGTTTGGTTTGTTGGAGCTTCCGTAAAGGAAGATTTTAAAACCCCTATTGAGTGGCGCATCTGGACTTATGAGAACTTCAAGAAGGTAGATCGTATGATCCCGGCGACAGAAGAAACCGGCGTAGTCTGGTATCGCGAGCCTAAGAAAGGTGGGTGTTCTAAATGAATCTGAAAACCAAGAAGTTCTACGGCATCAACTGGGCACTCGAAGATTTTGTTTTGGAGAAAGACACCGCTTTACCGAATGGGACCGTACTTTCGGCGAGAGAAAGGTATTTCACTTGGACAGAGGCAATGACTTTGCAGCGCATGAGCGTATTTCCTGAAGGATATCGATTGCCGACGGGAGGAGAATTTCGGAGCCTCGTCAAAAATGTAGGTTCTCTGATTATTCGAAAACGATTAAATTTTGCAACTTATTACGGTTGTCGTGGTCGTTCTTCTTACAATGAGAACTGGGTGGAAGGCGCAGGCGAGAAAGGATACTACTGGTCAAGTAGTCCTGAAAAAGAACACAATGCTGTAGCTCTTGAAGTGTGCGTCTTCAATTATTGTGGTGTTTATGCTTGGACAAGAACATCTTATAGGGATTATGGTTATTCTATAAGGTTAGTTTACGACCCCAAGTAACTAAGAATATGCTATTTAGCTTGCGCCCCTTGAGAGAGGGGCGTTTTTAATCCTTACGGTGTGCTCATACAACTTTCACAACCTATGCAACATTGCGAACCCGCAGGGTTCGCCCTTTCAAGGAAACGAGAGAATAAGAAAAACTTGTTTTTCTTATTCCGAGTGACGCAGAAAGGGAAGTGGTCGCGAAGCGAGCCCTTAATCCCGCCGAGATCACCATTCGGGTTAGGAGCCGCTAATGCGGCATTTTTTTGTATAGGTGCTGGACTATTACGATAGTTTGCGAAAATTATAAAATATGGTAAAATATAAGTATGAGTAAATTGCCAATTGTAGCACTGGTTGGGCAGACTAACGCCGGAAAATCTTCTTTGCTGAACAGAATGGCGCGGAAGAATATCGCCATTGTGGCGCGCGAAGAGGGAACCACGCGAGATAATGTCGTGGCGAAAATTGACGATAGGTTTATCTTAATTGATACGGCGGGTTTGAAGGATCCGACGGATGATTTTGAGGCTTCAATTCAAGATCAGATACAGGATGCGATTGAATCGGCCGATATGATTTTGGTGACACTGGATTCTAGTAAATATTTTGATTATAGGGATGCGAGAATTGCTAAAGACGCTCTGCGTTCGAAAAAGACGGTCTTTTTAGTTTTAAATAAAGCTGACCTCGGGGAATCGCTGCCGGTTGAGGAGTTTAGGGCACTTGGAATTGCGCCGGAGAATATCATCTATACTTCTGCTACTACTGGGGAAGGGGTTAGGGAGCTTAAGATGCGAATTGTAAGGAGCCTGGGACGAGGCGAATCTGAATCGACCAATGCTATGCCTAGAAAAGCTGGCGTATCGGGCGACATTCTTGATGAGGAACGCACAAAGCTAAAAGATACAAGAGAAAAGAAGGCTGGCGTATTAAAAATCGCTTTAATAGGGCGCCCCAACGTCGGGAAATCTTCACTATTCAATACTTTAGGCAAAAAGCAGCAAGCGGTCGTTAGCTCCAGACAGGGGACTACGCGCGACGTAAACCGTATGCCGATAAAATATAAAGGGCGAAACCTTGAAATTTTGGATACTGCGGGACTGCGAAAGCCAGGGAAGCGCGAAGTTGGAATTGAGAAGTTCTCGGCGATTCGAACTCTTGCTGCTATCGAGGAGGCAGATGTCTGTTGTCTTTTGGTAGATTCCACCGAGTCGCATTCCAAATTGGACCAATCGCTCGCTGGACAAATAGTAGAAGCGGGCAAGGGGATTATTCTGATAGTAACGAAATCGGATTTACTAGAAAATGCCGAACCGACTAATTACTTTGGCGAAGAGAACGTGACAAATCGTACTGCGGCAGACTTTTTAATTGATGCGCTGGAGAAGGATTTTGATTTTCTGCCATATGCGCCAGTCATTTTAACTAGCTCAGAAACTGGGCAGAATGTCACTCAGATTTTTGAATTGGCCATGCAGATAGATGCCGAGCGGCATAAAGAAATAAAAACTAGCGAATTGAACAAGATTTTAAACGAAGCGATTTTGTCGCATCCGCCGGCTGGGCTAAAGAACTCTCGCCCAAAGCCTAAATATATCGTGCAGACCGATACTTGTCCGCCATGGTTTGTGGTGCATGGACATGATTTAGGGCTTTTGCACTGGTCGTGGAAGAGGTTTTTGGAGCGCAAAATTCGAGAAAAGTATTCATTTATCGGGACACCGATTATGTTTTCGTATCGGAGTGATAACGGCGAAAATCTTGACAAATAGAGAAATCTGTGGTATAATTAAATTATGATATAAGTGTGGTTTTTTCTTGAAAATATGATATAATGAGGATGTGGGCGAGCAGCCCATTTTTGGGTTTTAGGTAGACTCAATGGGAGTGAGAATCTGCCTTTTGACAGCCAGTACATTGACAAGGAGGTGTAAGACTATGTCGAAGGGTAAAGTTAATCAGTTCTCCGACGGAACTCAAACTCGCCGTAAACGCGAGGAGAAGCAGTATAAACGCGAATTGATTGATGCCAACAGGGGAGTGTTCGGTGATGATATGCTGCCGGAAGATGAGATCGTACGAGAAGACAACGACTATATGAAACTCTGGATACCGGACCACAAGCGCAAGTGGTATGTCGTGGACACGAATTTGATTCTGGACTGCGTCGATATTCTCTACGACCCGAAGGATGAGGACTACCGGCCGCCGCTGAACTTTCGTCCGAATTTGGATAATGCACATATCATTATCCCGATGGTAGTGTTTGATGAATTAAACAGAATGAAAGACGAGCGGACGATCAACCGGCCAATCGCACAGAAGGCTTTTAAGAGATTGAGCCACTTTTTCCCAAATAACGAGAGAACCATGCGGGAAGTGATGAATCTCGAAAGGCCAGTGTCGACTGGTTGGATGCAACAGAAGATTTCGCTTTTGCCTTTGCATCGCGATTTTATCAATTCTCTACCTTGGGTGCCGGATGCGAACGACCATGATGGCTGGATCGCGGTAACGGCACTGGCAGCAGCAATGATTCGTGATGGAATGCCTGTGGATGGCTCGATTTCGGTCGAGGAGATGCTTGAGAGGGACTCTTGGCGAAAAGATGTTATGCTCTTAACGAACGACACTGCGTTGCTCTCTAAGGCAGAAATTTACAGCGTAAGGACAAAGACTTTTCGTTTCGATCAGCGACCGGAATTTACCGGAATTCGCGAGCTGACTGTGCCGGCAGAAATGTTTGCGCAGTTTTTCTACGAAAAACAGTTATCTTTGGAGGACTTTCGGCGGTTTATGCCCCAGGAAGTACCGTTTATTGCTAACGAGTACGTCGTGATGACGCCAAAGAATGACGAGTACCCTAATGGCTACTTTGCCGTTAGCGAGTCGTTTTTAAACGTAGCACGCTTTTCGAAGGAGCATCAGATGTTTTTCCCATTGCGTTTTGCAAAACGGGAGGGCACATTTGCGCCTAATGCTGGGATTGCAACGTATTATGATGCGATGAACGATAAATCGATAAGCGTTATTGTCGTGACCGGAAAAGCCGGGACTGGCAAGACCTACCAGATTGTCCA
This sequence comes from Candidatus Saccharimonadota bacterium, assembly GCA_017515125.1. Classification (GTDB taxonomy): domain Bacteria; phylum Patescibacteriota; class Saccharimonadia; order Saccharimonadales; family Saccharimonadaceae; genus Nanosyncoccus. The sequence goes on from JAFWHP010000050.1 coordinate 11,795, forward strand.
TCATGCAATCCGCGCCCTGAAGCAGGGCGAGTATGCGAGAGTGGTCCTGATTATTGAATCCGAGAATGGAGTAGGCTACCTGCCGGGAGATTTGAGGCATAAGGTAGCGCCGATGGTGGAGTTTTGCAAGGATGCTATCCGTTCTTATCTGGCTTCTATGCCGGAATTTAAACGAAAGCGGCAACTACTCCGGAAATTTGGCGACTGTGATGAGCCGACTTTCGAAGACGAGACTGCTGGCGATTCGCCTGATGAAGATTGCGGCAGATCTGGAAAGCGTAAGGATAAGTTTGGCAAGAAGGCGCGGAAGAATTCTCCGAAAACTTACAGTGAACTATTGGAGAAAGAAACCGATTATATCTTTGATAGGTATTTTGAGGTTATTCCCTACAAGCAGGCGCAGGGAAGGTCATTTGAGGATGCCATTATCATCATTGATGAAGCTCAGCGCATCGTCATTGATAATATGGAAACCTTTATTACGCGCCCGGCGAAAAATTCGCTTTTGGTGGTTTGCGGAGACATAAACCAGATTAAGTATAACTCGCCAGAGAAGCGGGTCAAGAATGGTCTGGTTTTTACCCGCAAGATTTACTTCGACTGGGATGGATGCGCAAATATCCATCTGACCGACAATATGCGACACGAGGCCGCCGAGATCGCCAATCGTAATTACGAGAAAGTAATCGAGGAGATTGGCTGGCTGCAGGTCTGAAAATTTTACACCCCTACTTTTGCCCCGCATGATTATCGTGCGGGGCTTTTCTATGTTTTTGTTTTTGCTTTTTCTGTTTTATATTTGGTTTCATTTGGGGATTAGGCATGATTTTGCTATAATGGATGATATGAAATTAATTGTAGGGCTTGGTAATCCGGGCAATCGGTATTTGTGGACAAGGCATAATGTCGGATTTTTGGTGCTGGATTATTATTTTAAGCGTAAGGGACTGGCTTTCGAGAGTCGAACGAAGTTTGGGGCAATCTGGGGACGGGATGGTGATACGGTATTTATTAAGCCTCAAGAATATTATAACGAAACTGGGCGGGTGGTAGCAGAATGGCTGCGATACTACAAGATTCCGGTTTCTGATTTATTGATAATCTGCGATAACTTTGACTTGGATTTTGGAAAGATACGGACGAGGGCTACTGGATCGGCCGGAGGGAATAATGGCCTAAAATCGCTAGATGCAGCCCTTTCGTCGTCAGAATATGCGAGGATAAGAATAGGAACCGGCAACGACGAACTTCGAAAAAAGCTCGGAGATGTCGAATTTGTGTTGTCGAAATTTACGCCGGAGGAGAAGGTGAAGCTGGCGGACGTGCTGGAAGAGACAGTTTCGAAAATTGATGATTTTATCCGCGACTAGATTAGACTCCAGGTATTCATGCCGAGAGAGCGGAGGCGACCTTTGATTTCGAGGAGCGTAGTGGCTTGATTGAATAGTTCGGGAGGAAGATGGGTAATCTGCATAATTTGCTCGCCGGTACGGGCGCCAGAGGCGACGGCTTGGAGGACTTTAGTTTCTAGGTCGGAATCGCCGATAAGATTTTGACTTTTTAGGGTTTTCTGCTCTTTAATGAAATCGTCAGGGAAGAGCTCGCGCAGAACGTCAGTTGGTTCGGTATAAGGCAAGGCTCCTTGAGTGATTAGTTTGTTGCAACCTTGAGAATAGGGACTCGTAATGTTGCCGGGGACAGCAAAAACCGTTTTTCCCTGAGCGAGAGCGTGGGCGGCGGTATTAAGTGAGCCAGATTTTTCAGCGGCTTCGACTACCACTACGATATCCGAAAGGCCTGAAATTAGACGGTTACGGTAGAGAAAAGAGGTTTTTGTCTCGATTCTGCGAGTTTTATAAGGGGCGGGCGGGAACGGGTTATCTTTATCTTTGTTCTCACGCTCATACGAAATCCAATCCTTTCCATTCCAGCCGGCTTCGCCAGGGGCGAGGGGGACGTTAAGATATTCTTCGGAACGCGGAGCATATTCGGAAATAATGGCACCGCCCTGTTCGATTATCTTTCGAGCGACCATCTCGTGTGGGCGTGGGTAGATTCTATCGATTGGGGTACCGAGTACCGCTACGGTCACGCCACCAGCATCAAGGCAGCCATTATGACCTATAGTGTCGATTCCAAAAGCTAAACCGGAAATGATGATTACGCCGTTTTTAGCTAGTTCATAGGCAAGTTTATAAGCGACCTCTTCGCCGTACCTAGTATTGTGGCGGCTGCCGACGATGGCAACTGTTGCGAGACGACCGGTGTTGGGGTTTGTTCGGGTTTTTACTATTGACTTTTCGTTTGGTTCATGTACTGATTTCAGTCTGTCTGTTTGTGATTTGACCATGATTTTTGGTAGTTTTCCACGAAAATACAATGTTTTAGGCTTAAGCGCAATGGTTTCTAACACCTCTGTAAATTCGTGCTCTTGGGGTGGAATTTGGTTGATTTTTGTAAAAATACATGAAAAAAGTGTTGACATATTTTTTCTCCTGTGCTATAATTGATACAGTTGGTACGAAAAAAGCGTGCCACACCGCACCTAAATAAGTTATAATTTCGCTATACTTACTCTAGTATAGCAGAAATTGCGAGCTTTTGAAACCCTTTCGGGCTTAAAATTTCTCTAATGGTTTTAAGTTTATAAGTATTACCTCCACTTTTGAAAGGATCGCTTCGAAGGCTTAGCAATCCCTCTAACCGGCGGGCCCTTGTATTGTGTGAGGTGGGTCGCGCTTCCGGGGTTCACCCGGTATAGTAGTGAAGCGTTAGAGGGCCGAAAAGACCTCAGGTGATGCCCACCCTTACCTGAGGTCTTTTTTGTTAAAATCCGCCATCTCGGCATTTTTCCAACCTCGCTCTATCAATAATAGCGCTTCGGTTGGAGAAAATACCAATCTGACGGATTTTTCCTAAAA
>JAFWHP010000051.1 GCA_017515125.1 Candidatus Saccharimonadota bacterium
AAAAAATAATCGGGTTCGTCACATGCTCATTCGCAGACAATCTATTTATATTACTTTTTACTATTTACTTATATTCTAGTTGCATAATTCGTGCATTTTGGGAGCTACGAATTATGCAACAAGGCCTCCTGCGGATTTTAGATAATTGAAAATGTTTATGCTATAATAAATATATGAGTTCAGTGGGCATTGCTGAGATAGATAAAATAAACGAACGGATACGAAAATGTGATTATTTATGCGTTGCACAATTGTTTCTGAAGGATAATTTTTTGCTCGAAAGGTCTTTAACATACGACGACATTAAGCCGAGATTACTTGGGCACTGGGGGACTTGTCATGGTATCAATGTTGCCTATGCTAATCTAAAAAGCGTCTATGGTAATAATCGAGAATTTAGATTTATACTTGGGCCCGGTCACGGCTATCCAGCACTTAACGCCAATCTTTGGCTAGATGGAGAACTCGCTAAAATTGACCCGAAGGCAACCGTTAATCTCGACGGGCTGCGCTATTTGTGTAGACAGTTTTCCTGGCCGGATGGTTTTCCGAGCCACGCGAGTCCTCTGACTCCAGGCGTGATAACTGAAGGCGGGGAACTGGGCTACGCACTTGCTAATGCTTACGGTTTGTCGCTTGGGCATCCTGAAAAAACGACTGCAGTCTTAATCGGGGATGGCGAGCTAGAAACCGCTACGGCGCTCGATTCGTTAAACTTGCGGGGATTGCTGTCGGGGCCAAGTATCGGAAAGGTGCTGCCGATTTTACATCTTAATGGTTACAAAATTTCGGCGCCGTCGATTTATGCACGGAAATCAGAGAGAGAGTTACACGAGTTAATCCGGGGTTTTGGATTTACGCCGGTTGAGATTTCCGGAGATGATACCGAGGCCTTCCAGGTCGCGCTGAGAGATAATATCGAATCGCCGTTTTATATTATGCGGACCGAAAAAGGACAGGGCGGGCCGAACAGTCATCATGAGGCTCATCAGATTCCGCTCAAGAATCCAAAAACCGACGAAGATGAACTGCGGAAGTTGGAAGAGTGGCTAAAAAGTTATCATCCCGAAGAAATGTTTATCAGCACTGGCACTGAGTGGGTAGATAGATTAAGAAAGGCATTAAAATGATAGATAGAGTTGAGCATCCAGGGGCGGAAAAGTTTTCGCCGGCAGTTAAAATTGGCGAGCTGCTAAAACAGGAAATGGAGCGTGACCCGCATTTTTATTTCTTCTCGCCGGACGAAACGACGTCGAACAAATTTGACGCTATGTTTGAGATTGAGAAAAGAGCCTGGGGCGATCTGCGGAAAGAAAATTGGGATTTGCCCGAATCATCTGATGGCAGAATTATAGAAATGCTGTCTGAGAACGTACTATTTTCGGTTATGACTGGGCATCTAGCCAATGGCGAGAAAACCATGATGGGAAGCTACGAAGCGTTTTATCCGATTATTACGGCACAAATACTGCAGGAAATGAAGTTCATTAAACAGTCTCTGAATGTTTCGTGGCGGGATGCCCTACCAGCAGTAAACCTACTTTCCACTTCTACCTGTTGGCGACAAGACCATAACGGTTTTACGCATCAGTCTCCTGCGTTGATTTCAGCACTTCTAGCGGTGCCGTCTGGGCTAGTCAATTGTATCTTTCCGATAGACGATACAGCAGCCGAAGAAGCTTATAATTTTATGATTGGATCCGAGAATGTTGTAAATCTTACAACGTTCGATAAAAACGAGCGGCCACGTTATATAGATTCGCATCATGCTAAATTTGAATTTGATAATGGTGGGGCTTCGCTTTACCAATTTGCCTCGGAGCCGGAACCGGATATCGTGTTTACGGCTTGTGGAGATATTGTGGCGCATGAATCACTAGAGGCGATCAAAATACTGCGTGAGGATTTGCCGGAGGTAAAGATTCGGTTTGTATATATTAATAGTCTGACTTATCGAGGAATTGGAACGGTAGGGAATCGATTAAGTCAGGAAAAATTTGACGAGCTATTTACGACAAATAAACCGATTTTGGCAAACTTTCACGGATACCCCGAAACGTTAGAGAATATTTTGGAAAACTACGCTTTGCGACCCAGACTGAGAGTGCATGGGTTTATCGAGGAGGGTTCAACTACTACTCCGTTTGAAATGTTGCGGAGAAATGGCGCGTCTAGATATGACTTGGCAATCGACGTAGCAAGGATTAAGAAGAGAGATGATTTAGCGGAAAAATACATAAAAATATTAGCGGAGAACCATGCTCACGCTTTAGAGTTTGGCGAAGATATGATACAATAATACTAATGGATTATTTGATTTTGGCTATCTGCTTGACTATTTTGAGTGAAACTACTTTTCTGTCACTCAAGAAAGTACGCCCTACCAAAAGCGGGAAACGTAAGATTTTTGTGGATACCTCGGCGCTAATCGACGGGAGAATTGTCGGCGTAGCAAGAACTGGGTTTATTGATGGCGATTTAATCGTCCTAAAAAGCGTGCTTAGAGAATTGCAACTGCTCGCAGATGGCAAAGACCCGGAGCGCCGCAATCGCGCAAGAGATGGGCTAGATAACGTTGCTGAGCTCGAAAGAGTAGTGGAAGTCAATACTGAAGTGATGGACGATAATGGTAAGGGCGAAAAAGTAGACGATTTGCTCCTAGTAAAAGCCAGGGAACATAATGGGCTAGTGCTAACTATGGATTATAATTTAATAAAAGTAGCGGAGGCCGAGAAAGTTGGGACTCTAAATCTAAACGATTTGGTTTTGGCACTAAAAACCGATTTCGAGCCAGGGAAGAGAGTAAAAGTCAAGATACTAGAAAAAGGTACTGGTCAGGGACAAGGCGTAGGGCATCTAGACGACGGAGCAATGGTAATAGTTGAGGGGGCGTCAAAGATGATGAACAAAGAAGTGATGGTCGAATTGCTGCGGATTCATGAAACCTCGTCGGGAAGAATCGTGTTTGCACGACTCGCTAAATAAAGATAGGGGGAAATCCCGGATACTTGGGGCTTTCGCGGTTCTATTTACAAATCGGCGACTATAATATGTAAAGCTATTTAGTTCCTACTTTGCCTAGCCGAGAATTTGGACGTTTTCGGCTAGGCGTTTGTTTCTAGTTGTTATTGGAAGGTTTTGTGCTATCTGATTTTTTGTCCGAGCTAGAGCTTGACTCTTTCTTACAGTGAGCAGAGTTTAGATTCTCAATAGCATTTGATGATGTAGCACCAGCGGTGTCTGTCACGTCTATACGTGCAGAAGTTTCTGTACCAGTTAACGTATAAACTGCACCACCAAGAGAAACGTTTCCTTTGCTCGCGCCGTCAATAAATAGCGTGGCGCTAGCAATACCGGAGCTGCCACCCGCGCCACTAGCATATAGCTGACAGCCTTGTACGCTGAGGGAGACTTGCGGACCTTTGTAGTCGCAGGTATCCTGAGCATCACGATTATACGGCTCTGGAACGTTGTAGACAGCCTGACCAGTCATAGGATCGGTCACTTTCGTAACTTCTACCTGGATTTTTTGATCTTCTGGGGTACAAGCAGCGGCTAGCAAATGGTTGTATTTATTAAAAGTTAGGCTTTCTCTCGCTATGCCGGAATTTTTAGCGGCGTTAAACCAGCTCGGCCAAATATCAGTTTTTCCATTGACATTTAGAGTCTGGATGCCGGCTGGGCGAGCAGGCTGATCGCCGGAGTGCCATTTACCGTCCGGCTCCAATACTTCGTGATGGACACGTTCCATGAACGTACCGACGGTATTTCTGGCGACGTCATTGGCATTGCTAGACAAACCAGCGCCGTCGTGATTACCATTCCAAACAAAGGTAGAAAGTGCCGTAGAATAACTTTCAATGAGGGAGTCTTTTGTGACGGCTGAATTGGTTGTCGTGGTAGTCCCAGTCTTGGTAGCCGTCCAAACACCGGGAACGACATAGCCATAACTTTGATAGCCACCAGGAGCATAGATACTAAAACGAGCGCTAGGATCGGCTAGAATATTAGATATCATGTACGCGACCTGTTCATCTACGACACGAGTGGCCTCTTTATCCTCCCAGGCGTCGATAACTTCGCCGGAAGAATTTTTAACTTCTAGCACGTAGGCTAAATCTTTATAGGCGCCGCCGCGAGCTAGAGAAGCGTAAGCATTGGCGTGCTCCACCATCTTCACGCCACAGCCGGAACCGATAGCAATAGACAGACCATAGCCTTCGCGACCTTCGCAGTAGGATTTGTCGCCGAGATTATGTGCTACTTCGAGGGAATTGTCAATACCATTAATATACAGAGCCTTTACCGCGGCAATATTGAGCGAGTGACCGAGCGAGAAACGAATTGTGACGTTGCCGTAGAAAGTCCCAGTGGCATTGGTAAGCGAGCAGGCGCCAGAATAGCCAGCACAATAGAGTTTATTGATATTCTCGTCACGTAAGACTGAGCCTGGGCCATAATTAATACCCTCTCGCTGCATAAATAGTGGAGTGTAGTCTAGAATAGGCTTGATTGAGGAGCCTGGCTCGATAAGAGAGTCGGTCGTGACGTTTAGCTCGCCATAAGTCGGGTTAAAGAAGTCAGACGACCCAACCATGGCGATAACTTGCGAAGTTTCTACGTCCACTGAGACGAGAGCAATGTTGTCACTGTTGTTTTTGTAGGTATGCGTCATACCTACCGCTACGGCGTCTTCGGCGATTTTCTGAGCGCGGAGATCGATAGTCGTCTTAATCGTCCAGCCGCCAGCACGCATAGTCGAAATGCCGTATTTATCTTCAAGCTGTTTCTTAACCTCTAGAACGAAGTGCGGCGCGAGCATGTCGGCATACTGACTAGATTCTGGTTTGATAGCATCAAGAACGGCGACCTCCTTCGCGGCGGCTGCCTCTTCGGCTGTAATATAGCCCATTTCCGCCATAACGTCGAGGGTGTATCGCTGACGAATCAGCAGATTCTCGTGCCCGTATTCGTTGTATGGATTATAGACTCCAGGATTATTCGGAATGGAAGCTAAAAGGGCGGACTCTGCCAAGGTCAAATCTTTAGCGGATTTACCGAAATAAGTCTGCGCTGCCGACTCGACACCGTTACGACGACCGCCATAAGGAGATTGATTTAGGTACATTGTAATGATCTGATCCTTGGAATACATTTTCTCAAGCTCGATGGCGAGAATTAGCTCTTTGATTTTGCGCGAAAGACCGCCCCTATCGGCACTTTGAGCTTCGTCGGAAAAATAGACCTGCTTGATTAGTTGCTGTGTAAGAGTGGAGCCACCCTGAACGCCATGCCCCGTCAGAGTAGAGAAAGTGGCGCGAAGAAGTGCGCTAAAATCTACGCCATGATGGTTATAGAAATTGCGGTCCTCGATTGCGACCGTTGCTTGATACATGTACGGCGAAATATTTTCGGCACTGACAACAAGCCTATAGTCGTCATTGCCGGTATCCTTCCAAAGCAGATTACCGTTACGGTCGAGATAAGTATTGACGGTTTCGGAAATTGACATCTCGTCAAGGCGAATTTCGTCCAAATCTTTCTTATAATAGAGGAATAGACCACCGATAAAAATGATACCGATCAAAATGAAAGCAGCAATGGTCTTTAAGATTGTCTTCTGGCCACGCCAAGAAAACCACCATTTAAAGACCCTCTTGGGATGAAGTCTGGCAAAAAAGCGCTTAACCGGCTCTTCCGGAAGCTTAGCCATATCTTCGGCACGACGACGTGCGCTTGCCTCCTTTTTGGCGGTATGCTTATACGACAAACTAGAATATAGATTTAAGTTTGACTTCTTAGTTTTTTTCGCAGTTTTTTTTGAAGTATTTGCCTTTTTAGACTTTTTGCTTTTAGATGGCAAAATGACTTCAGATTTTTTCTTCGTCATGCTATTTATTATACACGAAAAATGTAAAAATACATAAAAATCATGATTTTATAGATTTTTCTGTGCTATTATAATATATATGAGGAAAATCCGTTTTAGGTCGGTGGTGGCGCTCGCAAATATGAAGCTGTCAGTGAAATCAGCGGCAGTGGTGCTTGCTTCGTCAACTTTGGTTTCGGCACTCTTGGGGCTATTTCGCGATAGATTACTAAACTCGTACTATTTGGGGACTTATCCAACAGGAATTGATGCTTACACAGCAGCTTTTACGGTGCCGGATTTTATGTTTTTTATTCTAACCTCAGGGGCACTGGCCGTTTCGTTTATTCCAGTTTTTAATCAGAGGCTTGCAACCGGGAATAAAAAATCAGCTTGGGAAATGTCGTCGTCGCTTTTGAATTTGCTCGCGATTTTGTCGTTGGTTGTATCGGTCTTAATTATGGTTTTTGCCGATCCGTTGATTCGGTACGTTGTGTCGCCGGGACTAGATGAGTCTGGAATGGTACTAGCGATTAATATGACTCGAGTGATTGCGATTAACCCGTTTTTGTTTTCGATTGCGACGGTTTTGACGTCGATGCAGCAGGCGGTGGGGAGATTCGTATTCTATGCGTTTGCGCCAGCTATATATAATATAGGCATCATCATTGGTATTACTTGGTTTACGGGCGGAATTAACTTGTTCGGCGTGCAGATATTTGAGGGCGGAATTATGGGGGTAGCGCTTGGAGTAATTTTAGGCGCGATCATGCAGCTCGTAGTGTCTTTGATCGGACTTTTTGGGTTTGGATTTGATTATGATTTCAAAATTCATTGGCGGAACCAAGGTTTTCGGACCATATTAAAGTTATTGCCGCCGCGCTCCCTGGATCAGGGGATTGACTATATTAACTCTATTGTTTCGACGAACTTGTCGTCGCGCATGGGGGCCGGAGCGGTACGCTCTTATGACCAGGCGACTTCGCTTCATACTATGCCGGTAAATCTGATTGGCGTAGCAATCTCGACGGCTTTTTTCCCGAAACTGACCGACGAGCTAGGAACGGGCGATACGGAGAAATTCAACGATACTTTTAGACAAGCACTTCGGACAATTATTTGGATCGCGTTGCCGATTTCGGTAATTGCGTTTTTTGCGCGAGGATACGTCGTGTCATTTATCTCGAACATAGGCAACAATGACAGTAATGGAACCATGGCTTCGATTCTAGGGACTTTGTGCGTAGCGATTTTTGCTAAGTCGGTATTTCATATTGCGACAAGAGGTTTTTACGCATTTCAAGATACTAAGACCCCTTTTAGGGTATCGATCGTTGCGATTGGAGCGACAATAGGGTTGATGGTGTTGTTTACTTTTCTAGACTGGGGTGTAGATGGGCTTGGTATCGCCCAGTCGATCGGAGCGATGTTTGAAGTCGTACTGCTCCTTGCGATTCTGCAAAAACGCTCGCATGGGCGATTACTGGACAGGGCATTTTGGCGGGCTATGTGCCGGATGCTGGTTGCGACAGTAATTACTGGATGCGTGGCCTTTTCAATGACTAAATTTATTCCTTTGATGGCTACAGACAATTCACTCGTCATCACAATCCCGAAGTTTTTGTTGATTTCCTTGATTTCAATGGGAGCCTACCTAGCTGCGAGCTATTTCCTAGACCTTAAAGAAGCAAAACTGGTGTGGAGATATCTGAAGAAGAAATTGTTTAAGAATGTAAAGTAATGATTGGTAAAAAGTCTGGTGGCGTGGGTTGACTTTTATGTGTGGATTTGATATAATTAAAGTATAAAGTCAGTGAAAAACCTGCTCTCCCCAATTAGAAATGATTGGGGTTAATTATTTTCTAAAAAGTAACTTGCTCAATGAATCGCAGACATGGGTAAAATCTACCATTGAAATACGCCCCAATTTATATCGCAATCTGTTTGCACTGAACCTGCCTGCCTATTTATTATCAACAACGTTTCCTTCGTTTGGACTGACGACTTCCGTATCTCTCCCTCTGTCGGACGAAAGCCGCTACACGCCGGGCGGGGCTTCCTTCGGCGAATTTTACCAAAATTCACCTCGTCAGCACCCGCTCGGGTTCGCTTTATTCCTCCGGATGGAGAGATTCGGAAGTCGTCACAATCGGGTGGGAGAGTGGGTTAAGTGCCCTAGTGCTAATCACGGTGGTAGTTATAGCTAATGCAGTTTTATGACTTAGCGAGCGACGCAGCGCACGGGGTACCCGATGAGGCGAGCATTCTGATACGCTGGGCCGAATACATCTGAACTGAATCCAAGGTAGTAAGCGATAGTAGCATACTGCGACGTACTGGACCACAAGTAGCCACTCGTCCCGTAACTGTAGAGCGTAGTGCTAGCGAGGTAACCAGAACGCACAAAGTATAAGGGTGCCTCGTGACCCTTAGCATTAGTACTAGTAGAACGGAATTTATTGAAGCCATTCGTAGTCCAGCCAGTGTCAATATGCTGACCAGAGTCCGCTGCTTGGTCATGCTTGGTAGTGATTTTTGCCGTAATGCCATTGGCGAGTCCTAGCTGATTAAACTCCGTAATGATTTCATTGCCGTTAGTACCAGTGAGGCCGTTCGGTAGTCTCCAGCCTTTAGGACAGATGGAGTCCGGCATGACGGTAAGATCATCGTGAATGCTAGAGGTATCGTTACTAGCTACAGCAGCAGACCAGTTGTAATAGTTACCTACATGGTAGTGGCGACAGTCTTCTTCGGTGTGACCACCGCCGATACAGGCAGTCATGCCATTATATATAGTGTCAGTATCAGTATTTCCGCTAGTGTATACGTAATAATCTCCACCTTCTGCCCAGTATGGTTTGCTGTTGCTATTAGTCCAGCCTACTACGCCACTTTCTTGGGTGCCAGCTGCATGTTTAGTAATGACGGCGGGTCGCTGCGTAGTAGTGGCATCTGGTGTCCATGACGATACAGATACACTTAAGTCCGAGTCAGCATTTGTTAATGTCTCCACTCCAGATGGCCCGAGCGCTAGGTCTAGATTCTGAGTCATCCAAAGCATAGTTCTATCGCAAGTATTGAGCTCAGGGAGGGTGTGGCTAGCGGCACTCATACAGAGTCTAGCTACACTGTAGGTCTTACCATCTCTGGTGTCTATGGCAGTGGTTTCTTCACCTATGTCAATAGTGTCGCCCCATTCGGAAACGTTTTGCATGGTTTTTCTATTCCACATAGCATAAAAATGAAACTTATTCTCATCCTCTGCCCCAGGGTTGTGTCAAGAATTTTGTGTAAGCTAAGCATTAGGAGTTTTCCACATGGTCTGCCATCCAGGGCATAGACCTTGTGGTAAACTCCGTAAATTGCAGCTTCGCTTCAAAAAATATTCCTCATTTTGCAACATATAATT
>JAFWHP010000052.1 GCA_017515125.1 Candidatus Saccharimonadota bacterium
GAAGCCGACTCCAAAATAATATGCTTCGTATGTTCGTCAATCGCCGTCGATAAACCTCCCATTGCCCCAGCAAGCGCAACCGGTTTTTCCCCACTACAAATAACTATGTCATTTTCATTCAATTCCACCATGCGCTTGTCAAGCAATTCCAGTTTTTCACCCTTTCGCGCCAATCGGACTTTAATTGTCGCTGTGTCAGTACCCCCAACTGCTATAAACTTATCATAATCAAACGCATGCAACGGTTGTCCAGTAAGTAACATTACATAATTTGTCACATCAACAATTCTCGACACTGGCGTCATACCCGACTTCGCAATCAAAACCTGCATTATCGACAAATAATTCTCTCGACCCGTCGCCTCCTTTACTCTCAATATCGCACCGGAGTACCGCGGACAAATCGCACTATCCGATATTTCAATCGCCAATTCGTCATCTTTGCTTCTTACCTCGTCGCCATCAAAGACCAAAAATCCTTTCGGAAAAACATCTTCATTCTCGTAAAAATTTGGCTCATCAAACCTTTGCTGGAGTATTCCAGCCACCTCTCTCGCAAACCCGATTATCCCAAAACAATCCGGACGATGAGTTAAAGATTTATTCTCAATTTCCAGTATTAAATCGGAAAGGTCAAACACTTCAGCAAGCAAATCTCCTGGATTAGCCATCTCTGGATCAATTTCCACTATCCCAGAATGGTCATCCCCAAAATCCAATTCGTCTGCGCCCGCAAGCATTCCCGACGACTCATATCCTCTCATTTTCCGTTTGCCAATCACAAACGGCGCATCCTCATGCACCGAAGCCGGCACAATCGCTCCCGGAGCGATCCACACTGCCATCATCCCTTCTCGCACATTCGGCGCGCCACACACTACCTGCACCGTTTCATCTTTACCACAATCTATTTGACATAACGTCAAATGAGTGTCAGGTATCTTTTCGCAAGCCAAAACTTTTACTATATATATATTATCGTATTTATGTGTTTCATCTATCACTCCCTCCACTTCAACTAATCTCGCCCCAATTAAGCGAATCAACTCCTCATCCGGAACCGAAACGTTGACATATTTTTTTATCCAATTCAAACTAATCTTCATTCCTACCTCCTAATTAAAAGCTCTCAAAAACCTTAGATTCCCACTTTCAAAATCGCGCACATCCGATAAACCATATCTCAACATCACTAGACGGTCAATTCCGCCACCCCAGGCAAACCCATGATATTCCGAAGGATCAATTCCTGCCATCTTTAATACATTCGGATGAATCATCCCGCAGCCAAGCATCTCAAGATAATCTCCCTTTTTACCCCCTAATCCTTGCGGTTTTTCTATCATAAACTCGAGCGAAGGCTCCGTAAACGGAAAATAGCCCGGCTGAGTCCGAATATTCAATTTTTGCTCATAGTATTTCTCAAAGAATTCACGCAAAATCCCGAGCATCTGCGCCATAGAGCAACTGCGAGATACGAAAACCCCTTCGCACTGATAAAAAGTATGCTCATGGGTCGCGTCAACATCCTCATTCCTAAACACTCTACCCGGGACCACGACCGCAATCTGCCCCTTCTCATTTTGCTCAAGCTGCCTACGGTACTTTTTTAATACTCTATGTTGCATTGTCGAAGTATGCGCCGGTGGGATAAATCCTTCCTTTGTCCTAAAGGTGTCATACCCATCCCGCGCCGGATGTTCCTTCGGAAAATTCAACGTGTCAAACATATGTCGCTCGTCATCCAGCTGTCTAGCCTCGACGATATCGAACCCCATCATTTGATAGATAGATAAAACTCGCTCGAGTTCCGACATTAACGGATGTTCCGAACCCAACTCTTGACTATAAAACTCCGGCAGCTCCTCATTAACTCCAGACCAAGCCGTCACATCAATCGGCTCCGCCTCTACGTCCATCAACTTCCGCTCGACCTCCTTAATTTTCTCAAGCACCATCTGCCGACGAGAGTTGATTTTCTTCCCAAATTCAGCTCGCTCCTCTGCCGCCAGCTCACGTATCTTTGCCGCCTGCTTATTAATATCTTTTAATTCTTTTTTTAGGCTCTCCAACTCTTGCATATTGATTATATTATACTCCTAATCAACTTTTAAGTAAAACGCTAGAACTATGCAACCATTACTCTATTTCTCAAATCATCATACTCCGTTCGCCCTCGCCAAAATACATACATTTCACTTGCGATCTGGCTCGCGTGTTCTACTAAAGGCTTCTCCGGCAAATCAAGCGAAAGATTATTAGAAAAAGCATATCTCTCCAAAGGATTATATTCCGCTAGCGCAATCACACGGTCTGCGTAAGCCAAGGCTATCGTCGCATCTTCCTTACTCATTCCTGATATTCTCGCCAAAAACCCCTCTCTTGAATAATCTTTCGGATGCTTTGCATAATACTCCTCTCGAATCCTCGACGCATGCGATTGTGTATTATCTAGAAGCGACTTCACGTAATCATATCGCGCATAAGCCGCCAGTTTTTTTGCATCCTGTATACCATTTGACGTATAAGTATAATCAGATCCCGTCGCCTCGCCAGACGGCACACCATCACAAGCCTCGTAAATACCGAATAAATCCGCAAAAAATCTCCCAATTGCGCTAATTATTGCCGAAATCCCCGTCTTCAAATCATCATACACATCACAAACTCCTGCATCTTTTACTCCAATCGTCGACATCCGCTCCATATGTTCCAATGTGAATCTCTTAAACTCGTCTTCATCAATCGCCTGCTTCCACTCATCTGCCGTTCTGCTCATATACTCCGTACTTAGCGCAGTTTGCTTCGAACAATAAATCGTCCCCTCTACACCAACCGAGTTTACCGTCGGGCAATATTCTCCAAAAGTTAACTTTGGACTATTATCATTCCCATCCGCAATCGCCGAACTAGCAATATTATTGACAGAATTACCCGTTAGCTCCGCAAAAGCTCCCACAATTCCGCCCGCTGAACCAGCAGACCCCGCTCGATTCTTTACTGCCGTAATCGCTAGATTATGCGCGATACTTCCAAAGAAAGTATACCTCGAGGATAAGTCAAATGGGCTCCTCGTCGCCCGCTCCGCTGCCGCTTGTTTTGCAATAATCTCTTTTTCTTTTTGATGGTACTGTGCAAGCGTAGGTGCATCCGCCCCCATGGCCCCCATGGTCCGCTGATCAATACCGGAATTAAGGTCCAAACATCCCTGAAAAATCCGATTACCGCCAATAATACTTGCCATTACATCAGAATTACTTACCCCCGTCGCTAAATACAATACCCCTTCAGCTATTCCTAAAACCCCCTCATTTCCTTTCTGCGTCTTGCCCTTCTTTAACACAGAAGTAGATTCGTTCTGGCCATCCGTATTAATGACCGTATCATTCAGACCGGCATCACCGACGCCCGTCGACTGGATAATCGAATCGCGCGCAAAGGTCGCAGCCTCCGCTGGTGACAGCCTTCCGGCCGAAACCGCACTAACATAGTTAGGCGTAGTCAAGATACTATCCTTAACCTCAATTTCTTCCCCAGAATGTACATCATAGTACTTTACCGTAGTTTCTTTATTCATAAAATTCAATGTTTCATGTACCGGCCCCTCGCCATAAAGCCTTGCCATTTGCAGTGCTTCTTCAATCCACATACATGACGACATTGCTTGATAAGGGATCCCAGCCGATACTCCAGCATTCATCAACTGCGCACCTTTCCGAGTCGCTTCATCCTCACTATCTGCTTTTACTCCATCAGCCACGCTCCCAGTAATCCCCTCCGCCACCGAAGAAGAAAAAGTGTCATCCCGAGTATCCGTTATCGCTCCAATTTCTAGGCTAGACTCGTTATTTATCGTCTCGCTCATTTTCTTTAAGTATCTCTCTTCCCGCTCCTGCAAAGTACCACTATCGTCCCAATCCTCAAACGCCGAACGCGTCACGTTCGAGTCCTTAAAGTAATCGTTCGTCGTTTCACTATAATAATGTAACGCACCAGACTTCAATACCTCATCCGAAATCGCCGCATAAAGTACTGGATTTGAATCTACTGCCACTACAAAATCACTTGCATTTATTACCTCATTATCATACAAAAACGCTAGTTCGCCGCTTTCCGTCGGTTGTATCTGGAAATTCCCCAAAACCGCCAAATCTTTTATTTTTTCCACATCAGCAATATAGGTATTAGTCCTCACAAAATCTCCAGAATCCGTTACTTGGCCCACCATGATTCCCGCAGAGGCCAATTTTTCCGACAATGCACTAGTGACATTGCCATCCTCCGCCTCCTCTGCAATAATGTTTTCCGTCTGTTCCTGTACGACTCCAACCGATATTGGCACCCCCATCGCATCCTGCATACCATAATCTAGTCCGCCAATCGTAAATAGCCCACTTCCAATAGATCCAATTCCGACCACCATAATCGCAATTAAAAACAACACCAACATCCCAGCCGATTTCTTACCAATCTTAAACTTACCGCCCCCCTTCGCTTTCATCCCCCCAGATTTCCCAGACCCTGTAAATTTGAACCCCTCCGACTCACTATCTCTAGCCGAGTCGCTCCTATTATATAATCCTCCATTTACTGCCGAATCTTCAGCATTCTTTAGGGCATTCCTCGCCCCCTCTTTTTCGCCATCCTCTCCATTCTGGCCGCCAGAATCATCCTCATTATTATCATTAACTCTAAGTCCTCTTTTTTTGCGTGGCTTGACTCTTAACCCTACGCCGTTACCATTTTCTTCGCTCC
>JAFWHP010000053.1 GCA_017515125.1 Candidatus Saccharimonadota bacterium
CTATACGGAGTACGTAGCGCCAAACTTGCAAGTGCAGCCGGAACTTTTTAACGGTGGGAATAGCAATGTACGGGATGCATGGGGGACATTTAGAGATATGGCGAATGTGATTTTTGTGGTCTTGCTACTATTCGTAATATTTTCACAACTTACGGGGGTTGGAATTGATAATTATGGAATTAAGCGAATATTGCCGAAAATGATTGTCGCGGCGATTCTGATTAACCTTTCATATCTAATATGTGTTTTATTAGTAGATATTTCAAATATACTTGGGAATGGTCTACAAGCTATTTTTGCCTCTTTTTCGTCACAACTTGGAGAAAACGGCGTAATACAGCTGAATGCTTTACCAGATAGTGAGTTCCTGGTTGATAATGTTCCTCAGCCTACTTTCAATATTGGGAGCGTTTTGTCTGGAATAGGACTATTTGGAGCAGCGGCAGTAATGATAGGTGCGGTATGGGCGAATCATGCGTTACTTTTATCGTTACTCATTGGCGGACTCGGGATTGTTGTTTCTATTTTCTTCTTGTTCGTATTGCTTGCAGCGAGAAAAGCGGCAATAATTGTGCTAACAGTCATATCGCCGCTTGCGGTGGCGGCGTATATGCTACCGAATACGAAGAAATTGTTTGATAAATGGTGGAATTTCTTTAAAGGGCTGTTACTAGTCTATCCTATTGCTGGGTTACTGGTTGGGGCGGGCGATTATGTTTCACGATTACTACTTGTGAGCTCGGATGGATTTTTTATGTGGATCACGGCGATGGTTGTTAGTGTCGCTCCGATATTCTTTATTCCATCTGTGCTTAAAAGTTCATTTGCGGCGATGGGAAAGATTGGTGGTATGCTAGCCGGGATGGGTGCTGCGGCGAGCCGCACTACTAAGCAACAGGTAAGGGCGCGTGGCGGGGAAATTGCTAAGAAGATTGCTTCTACTGATAGGTTTAGAATGGCGCGAAATGCTATCGGAATGAAATCTCCGTTTAAGAGAGGCAGGGCTCGTGCAGTGCAGGATGCTGCCGCTTTGATGCGCGAGAGGTCTTTGCGGGATAGACTGTCTGATAGGGATAATATGAAGACGCAACTTGCTTCAATTGCTTCCGCAGAGGAGGCTAAGGCTGTTGATGAAGCAACGATGCAGAGGTTGTCTTTGATGAGGAGTTCTGGTAGTGGTGGAGGAATATATTTAGATGCAGACCCAAAAAATGGCATCAAGGCTGGTCCAGCGGCATTTACTTTGAATAATGCAAAATTGCGTTTGGGACAATTAGAAGAAAAATCTCGGAGCAGTGATCTAACATCTGCTGAAAAACAGGAGATTTCGGCTTTGTCGCGGGGGCTGGCCGGGATGAGTGGCGGGGCTGGGAAGATTGCTGGTATTATTAGGGGCGCTCAAGATTCAAGTGGAAATGCGAATGAGAGGTTTATGTCCGTAATGGGCGAGATATATGCACGGGATGCATTGGTTCAGAGTAAATTGAACGAAAAAGATGCTGGAGCGAGTGTCTATACGGAACAATTTATGCCAGGAGGCAATAAAGCAATGTCTACTCCACCGGCTGGTGGGACTGCTCCTGCCACGTCGCGAAGTTTCTCTACTTATAAGGCTACGGAAGCTAGTTATCAGGATGATGTTTTGGCGAGAGCTAAGACGCCAACGCTTGGTTTGAACCAGAGCGGTGAGGCGCTTAATGAATATATTGGTATGATTAATAGTGGCGCTTTGGGAGATAAAAAGGTTATTTATCAGCAAATTATGGATAATGATGGGCTAATAAATAGCCTTGATTCTAAGGATTTTGATAAGGTTAGTAAAAATGCGGAATTGGCTGGCGTAACTGGGAAAAGTGTGACTATGGTTGATACGGCAAAGGGTGGTAGAGCGGATACAGCGATGCAGGCGACGGCGCAGAATACTGCCGATACTGTATTGACGACTAGGCAGACGGCAATTAATACAAATGCGACCGCGAAGGCAGCTGAGAGAGCGGCGGATGCTGGAGAACAAACAGTGGAGAGAATTGAGGAAGTTACTCCGGCAGTTCAGCAAACAGCAATTAATACTTACAGGACTGCAAATGCGAGTGAAGAAACGGCTGATGCGAGCAAACAGAACGTTTTGATCGGACAACAAAATGTTAGAAATACTTATAGGACTGCTAAAGCTGCGGAAAGTGGCGTAAAAGAGACTCAAAAACTAGGAGGAAAAATGGATAATGTCAATAATACTGCACAACAGATTAATGTTAATACTAATTTGGGGGCTAGGGCGGCGGCTGAAACGGCCAAGAATACGGGAGAAGGTGTAAAAGTACTGAACCGGGGCGTTAAATCGGTGGAGGGGATTGATAGGAAAGTAACTCCTCCTACGAATGGGGCGGGGGATGGCGGAAACAGTGGAGATGGTGGGGCATGATAGACGTTTATGCGAGTTTCTTTATAGGTTTTGATAGATAAAACTGGGAATATAGAGATATTGTATAAGATAAGAGATTTAACGACTGGCAGAAGTAATAACGTGGTCGAAAAGGCATGAAATAGTAAGTGGGCCGACGCCGCCGGATTTAGGAGTGATGGCTGTGAGATCTTGGCGGCTCCGGGCCTCGTCTTCAAGGTCGCCTTTCAAAACGCCATTTTCGGAGGCGGTACCGGCGTCAATAATAGAGGCGCCGGGTTTTAGCATAGAACTAGTAATTAGCCCCGGTTGCCCCGTTGCTGTAATGATTATATCATACTGCTTAAGCTTTGTCAAGTCAGAACCGCGATGAAAGAGCTCTACTTGATGGCCGGAGGATTGAAGGATCCTAAAAAGTGGGGCGCCGACAAGTTTACCGCGTCCGACGAGGGCGATTTTCTGGTTTTTTAGCGGGATGTCGTATCCAGCGAGCAGCCAAAGGATAGCAGTAGCAGTAGCGGAGTCATATTTGGCGTTAGCTCCGAGGCCGTCGACATCTTTATCTGGACTAATGAGGTTACAAAGTTCGTCGGTTTTGGACTTGTCTTTGAGGGGGAGCTGGATAATGATACCGTTTATGGATGGGTCATTATTGGCGCGAAGGATTTCTCTGTCTGGCGAGGCAGTTTCGGCGAGATGGTCGGTAACTGCTACTCCAATATCTTGACCGTACTGTTTTTTTAGATTGACGTATTTTTTGATGACGGGGTTTTCGGAGTCGCGAAGAATGAGAAGATGGGGTTTTTGCTGCATGGCGGCGACTTGACCAAATTGCCGCTCTTTGATAAAGCCGGCAAGCTCGCGACCATTAAGAATTTTCGTCATTTTATTGAATCTCCACTGGTTCTTGCTCAAGCCAATAGCCAAATTTATCATAGACTTTGCCGACGATTTCGCTTTTAGCTTTATCAAGGTCGTTGTGGGAAGTCGCAGATTCGTTAATGAGGACTAATGGGGCTTTTGCGCTAACGCGGAAGCCAGAGATTAATTTTCCTTTTAGACCGCAAGATTCGATAAGCCAGGCGGCATTGACTTTAAAGCCTTCTTTGCTTTGGTAGACTGGAATGTTTTGCTCAAGAGCGCGCTCGGCTTGGGCTTCGGTTAGATAGACATTGTGAAAGAAAGAGCCGGAACTAGCGATTTTTAACGGGTCGGGGAGTTTTTCGGCGCGGACGACGGAAACGATTTTGCGGATGCCCATAGGGCTAAAGTCGGTAATGGAATGGGCGTCGATATATTTTTCGAGGGAATTATAAAATGGACGCTTCATCTGGCCTTCGAGGAGACCGAGGGTGATAGATATAATGAAATAACGGTTTTTCTCGGAAGTATTGAAGATGCTCTGACGGTAGGCGAAGTGGAGGTCTTTTTTGGACAGGGTGACGGTCTTTCTAGTGATGGAATCGTAGGCTTCGAGTTCAACGAAAGTGTCGGCGAGCTCTTGGCCGTAGGCGCCGATATTCTGAACTGGGGCCGAGCCGGCCAGGCCGGGGATTTTGCTCATGGCTTCGATACCGGTAAAGCCTTTTTCGCAAGAGAATTTAACGACGTCGTCCCAATATTCTCCCCCCATGATTTTAATGAGATGGCGGATTTGTTGCCAGCCGGCAGTTTCCATATGGAGGTCGGCGGGACTATCGGAGCGGTAGAGGTCGCCTTGGATAACGGTTGACTCGGCGGTTTTGGAGATTTCGGAGATGCCGCGGATGCGATTAATGATGATGACGCCAGTGAAACCTTCGTCACGTCCAATAGCATTTGCGCCATAGCCGAGGATGAAGGTTGGGAGTTGATTTTGTCTAGCAAATTCGTAAGCATCAGGGATTTCTTCGGGTTTTTCGATTTCGACAACATAGCGTGCGGGGCCACCGAGACGCATGGTAGTTAGGCTTGATAAAAGAATGTTTTCATTTACTCTCATATATATTATTGTACCATATTTGATGGGGGTTTGATTGGGTTTTATGGATTGGGTTTTGTTTGCACAATAGAAGCAAAACGAGGTCAAGCATGACTTTAATGATAATTAGCATGAGCAGGTCAAGCACAAGTGCTTCTTAGTTTAACACAAGTGTTTTTTTGGAAAAAAGTGGGAAGTTGGGGGTTGTAAAATTTTTTTCAATATGCTATAAGAAAGTCGGAAAGTAGGTTGGCGAAGTTTAAAATAAACGTGGCAAGAAGAAAGGAGGGCTATGAATGATGAGTTGGAGCTTGATTATGTAATAATTAAGATTAAACTTAAAAAGAAAACTCCTGCGGATAAGCAGAAGATTTCAAAATAGCTTAAATTAATTCTACCATACACAAGTGTGAAAGTCAACTCTACTTTCTATTATGACGATGTATTATAATATAATAAAGGAGAAAAATATGACAAAAAAGGATGCGGTGGATAAGAATAAGGGTGTGGAAAAAGGCGGAGCGGCTGCGGATGGAAGAAGCGAGGCATTGAAACTTGCGATGGCGCAGATTACGAAGCAATTTGGGGACGGGTCGATTATGCGGCTCGGAGAAACGCCGAAGATGGATGTAGAGCTTTTGCCATCGGGGTCGTTGGCGTTAGATTTGGCGTTGGGGGGTGGATGGCCGAAGGGGCGGATTATTGAGATTTACGGACCGGAGTCATCTGGCAAAACGACTTTGGCGCTTCATGCGATTGCGGAAATTCAAAAGCAGGGTGGACAGGCAGCATTTATTGACGCGGAGCATGCTTTGGATCCGGCTTATGCGAAGAAAATTGGCGTAGACACAGCGAATCTTTTAATTTCGCAGCCAGATAATGGCGAGTCGGCGCTTGAGATTTGTGAGACTTTGGTGCGGTCGAATGCGGTGGATTTAATTGTGGTGGACTCGGTGGCAGCATTAGTACCGCAAGCGGAAATTGATGGAGATATGGGGGATGCGCAGATGGGGTTGCAGGCAAGGTTAATGTCGCAAGCAATGAGGAAGCTAACGGGGATTATTTCGAAATCGCGGGCGACAGTGATATTTATTAACCAGATTCGGATGAAGATTGGAGTAATGTTTGGGAATCCGGAGACGACAACGGGCGGGAACGCACTAAAATTCTATGCTTCGGTGCGGGTTGATATTCGTAGAATTGGACAGATTAAAGATGGAGATAACATTTCGGGAAATCGAACGAAGATTAAGGTCGTAAAAAACAAGATTGCGGCGCCATTTAGAACGGCGGAGTTCGATATTATGTACAATGAGGGGATTTCGAAGACGGGAGATGTACTTGATTTGGGCGTGCAATATGGGGTGCTGGAGAAGGCAGGGGCGTTCATTAAATATAATGGCGAGACTTTGGGGCAGGGGAGAGAGGCGGTGAAGAAATTGTTTAAGGAAAAGCCGGAGTTGATGGGGGAGATTGAGGAGAAGGTAAGGAAGTTGGCTGCTAATGCATAAAGATGAAATGTGGCAAACATATGCGCCGAATGGGGAAGCAATTCCCGGAGAAGGATGGGATTCGGCGTTAGGTAATCCAGAGAAGTCGGGGTCGGACAATTCGAAGCAATATGCGAAGCCGCCTTTGCAAAGGGATGACATTACTTTTATAAATTTGGATGATTGGATGAGGATGCGGGGGATGGTGCATGGAAATATATAAATTAAAAGATAAGGTGCCGGACGAGAGACGAGGGCACGAAAGCGCGGAGGAAGGGGCGAAAACTAGCGAAGAAAGTCGTGACGATTGCTATGGCGGTAAAAATGATAATTGCTGCAGTGACAGCAATAGGCTTAGTGAGATAAAAAAGATTACAGAGATGAGAGCGGGAGTAAAGGACCCGGAGCGAGTTAATATATACGTCAATTCGCGATTTGCGTTTTCGTTAGATGTGGCGCAGGTGGTGGATTATAAGCTGAAAGTCGGGAAGATTTTAAGTGGCGAGATGCTGGAGGAGCTTAAAGAAGCATCGGAGTTTGGGAAGGCTTATCAGAGGGCTTTAGAGTGGGCGCTTCTGAGACCACGGAGTGTAAGGGAAACACGAGAATATTTGAAAAAACGAGAAATGATGAAGGAGGCAAAGAAGCGAAAGGCAGAGTGGGATAGAGATAGAGAAATTGCTGAAGCGATAGCAAGAGGAGAGGATGTAACTAGACTTCGGAAAAGGGCGGAGCGGATGAGAGCGGCGAAGGAAGTTAGATACGATTTTGTGGATTTGATTTTAGAAAGGTTGGTGGAGCGGGGGTATGTAGATGATAAGAAGTTTGCGGAGTTTTGGGTAGAGAACCGGAATGCGCGAAAGGGGGCAAGTCGGAAGCGATTGGGAATGGAATTGATGAAGAAGGGTATTGCAAAGGACATTATAGATGAGATGGTTTTGGGAAGAGATGAGCGAGAAGAGATACGGAAGATTATTGAAAAAAAGCGGCACAAATATAGTGAGCCGCAAAAGATGATTGCGTATTTGTGCCGACAGGGGTTCTCGTATGATTTGGCAAAGGAGATGATGGAGGCGGAAGCCGAGAGGGGATAGTGACGGTAGTGGCTATTCTTTATCGTCCGTATCAGATGAGGATGTTTCGACGCGAGCGGCAGCTTCACGTGCCTCGCGGAAGGGGTTTACGAAGTTCGGGACAAAATCTTCTTTTTCGGCGCGGGATTTGAGGACCTTTTCTTCATCTTTTATGATGATTTTATAGTCGGTAACTTCGACGATTTCTTTTCTAGAAATGATTAACTCGGGGTCGAGTAGGCGTTTGACAATGGGGCGTTTGACGACGATTTGTTGGATAAGGAAATCTTCGGAATTGACAGTAAAGTCGATCAATTGACCGAGTTTTGAGCCTTTTTTGGTTTCGACTTTGAGGGAAAGAAGGTCGAAATTGAGATCGAGGACTTGTTTGATTTTTATGACGTCATCTGGAGATACAAGTTCGTCAATGGAGTCAATAACAATACCGTAATTCGAATATTCGCGGATTGAGGGAATGCCTAGGATATTGTTTGCGTTGGACTCGACGAGAGGGCCAGAGAGATGAAAGGCTATTATTTTGAGGTTATCTGGGTCTACGATAGCGGCACTGATTTGAGCGATAGGGCCGCCGGCTTGAACACTTAAAACGGGGGTGCCGATTAATCGAGAATTATACACTAACATATTATTATTGTACCATATATTGTGTGGGTTGAAATAATGATTTGGCTATGATAGAGTACTATTAGAGGTTGGCGGATTTTAATTATTAGATGATATGAGAAAGGAGGGAGAGCGCTAGAATATGGAAGATAGGATAATATTAGTCGATAAACCAGCGGGGATTTCGTCGTTTGGGGTGGTAGCCAAAGTGAGAGGAGCTTTAAGGGCGGAATTTGGACATAAAATAAAAGTTGGACATACGGGGACATTGGATCCGTTTGCGACGGGACTTTTGATTTTGCTTTCGGGGAAGATGACGAAAAAATCGACGGAGTTTCTGAAACTGGATAAATGGTATGAGGCGACAATGAGGCTAGGTTATATTTCTACGACGGGAGATCCGGAGGGGGAAATTCGAGAGTTTTTAGGAGAGAATGTTGAGGGGGTTAAGGCGGTGTCTTTGGCGGAGGCAGAACTGGTTGTAGCGGGTTTTGTCGGGAAGATTTGGCAAACGCCGCCGCGATATTCGGCGATTAAGATTAACGGGCAGAGGGCTTATAGACTGGCGCGGAAAGGGGTGGAGTTTGAGGTGCCGAAGCGAGAAGTAGAGATTTATGCGATTGAGATTTTGAGGTATGAATGGCCGGAGCTCTTAGTGAGATGTCATGTGTCGTCGGGGACATATATTCGGACTCTGGCGGAAGATATTGGAGCGGCGCTTGGAACGGGAGCATATTTGACGACGCTCAGACGACTTAAAATTGGGGAGTATGATGTCAAAGATGCGGTGCGGCTAGAGGAGTTGGTGCCGAAGCGGCAGGTATAGGATTTTTATGATAAATAAGGGGTTTACGGGGGAGAGGGTTTGTGATATAATTAGGCTATTATGATAACAAAAGAGAATAAAACTAAGGCTATTGCCAAGGTCGCGCGGAATAAGGCGGACGTTGGTTCTCCTGAAGTTCAAGTTTCGATTTTGACAGAGCGAATTCAAGAGGTGACCGAGCATGTCAAGAGGAATAAACATGACTTTATGGCTAAAAGAGGTTTAATTCAGATGGTGGGGAAGCGGAAGAAGCTTCTCAAGTATCTGGAAGAGACGGATTTTGAGCTATATAAGAAAACTGTTAAGAAACTAGGGCTCAGGAAATAAAATCACAGCGAATTTCTGTAGTCTATTGGAAAACCCGCTCGAGAGAGCGGGTTTTTGGGATTAAATGTACGATAGTTACTTACCAGAAATGTAAATAGTTGCGTTCAATCGTGTGACGATTGAGGACTGGTTGGTAGTTACTATTCAGTTTTCAAGGTGCGGGGTGCAAACAAAGTTATTGCTAGAATAACTTGGTTTCGTCGACGGCTTTCTGGAAATGTTCCAGAAAGTTCGCTACGTCGTGAAACGTCAAGGTGTTTTCTTTTGAAAACGCGATAGCGACGTTTACGATAGTGTTTCTTTTTGGATTAAGACTAATCCTCAAATTTCTTCCGTCGTCAGTCACCAATGTCGTTTTGCCCATTGCTACCGATAGGGTGGTTACCAGTGCTTGACCGGTCAAGCACTCGTCGTCAAACGACTTAAGCTTGACGTCGAGGCCAGTAATTTTCCTTTTGTCGTCACAATGGGTGATAACATTTACGATGCTAATCATTCGCTACTCCCTCCTTATGCGAAAACGAGATTAACTCTCTTATTATAGCATATTTTGCTGAAAAAAGCAAGGTTTGGTATAATAATATGTGTCAATATATGATTCATGCATCTTATGAGCTTCGCGACGTGGTAATCTGCGATTATGCTACACCGCTCCGCCCCTAAGGTGGTAAAATCAGAGATTTTGCCTTGATGTCCCTCAATGCTATGAATCATATATTAAAGAATACGATATTATTAATAAATTGGGAAGACGGCAGATATAACTAGCTAAGCTGTGAAACCTAAAGACATCTATCTCGGGAGCTTCGCGGTGTGGTAATCTGCGATTATATCACACCGCTCCGCTTTTGCGGCGGCAAAATCATAGATTTTGCCTTGATGTCCCTCGATATGATGTCTTTAGGTTTGGTTTGGCTGGATATATCTGAGGTTTTCCCGAGAAAGGAATATTTTTATGGAAATTATTAACCCTAATGGTAAGAAAACGGTGCGGGTTTCGACCGAATGGCTAGGGAGAGAGTTGTCACTTGAAGTTAAGCGAGTGGGATTTAGGACGACTTCGTCGGTCTTAGTGCGGTATGGAGATACTGTGGTGTTGGGCTCTGTAGTAGTGGGGACGAAGCCGGTGGTGCAGGATTTCTTTCCGTTGTCAATTGATTATGAAGAGAAATGGTATGCGGCGGGGAAGATTTCTGGGTCGCGGTTTATTAAACGAGAGGGAAAGCCGGCGGATGAAGCAGTGCTGGTCGGAAGATTAATTGATCGTCCGATAAGGCCGCTGTTTCCAAAGGGATATAGACAAGAAATTCAGGTGGTTTGTACAGTGTTGTCAATGGATCCGTCGTTTAGGCCGGATTGTGTGGCTATGATAGCGGCTTCGTCGGCTTTGATGAACGCTGGGGTGCCGTTTGATGGGCCGATTGCCGGGATTCGGATTGGGCGAATCGGTGGCGAATTTAAGGGATTTTTGTCGCCAGAGGAGCGAGAAAGGTCGCCAATGGATCTCGTAGTGGCTTGCAAAGACGGTAAGATTATGATGGTCGAAGCTGGGATGAAAGAAGTGCCAGAGGAGATGATTATAGAAGCGATGCACTGGGCGGTGGATAAAGTTCAGCCAGTGCTCGATTTGCAGAGAGAGCTAGCCAAGCAAGTCGCGGCGACTCCGCAAGAATATGAATTAGTGCTACCTTCGGAGGAGATAATTGCTGAGGTGGCAGAGTGGACTTCTGGTAAATTTGGGTCGAAGATTCGGGGGAATGTGATGGAGCGAGCACAGATGCTGGACGATATTAAATATAAAATGCATGACGAGTTTGCTCTTTCAAAGGGCCAGGGGGAGACGGATAATGAGAAGGTAGCGTGGTATGATGAGAATCTGCGCGACGTATATGATCAAGCGTTTGAGCTTGCGGTATTTAAAGAGGTGCGGCGAGGAATCGTTGAGGAAGGGGTACGGCCGGATGGTCGGAAACTGAATGAAGTGCGACCTCTGTCGTCGCAGGTTGGTATTTTGCCGAGAGTGCATGGTTCGTCGCTTTTCACGCGGGGGGTAACTCAGGCGATGAACATCGTGACGTTAGCACCATTATCTTATTGTCAAGATGTGGACACAATGGAAGTAACTGATGGAAAACGACGATATATGCATCATTATAATGCACCGTCGTATACTGTAGGGGAGCCGGGTCGGATTGGTTCGCCAGGACGACGCGAGATTGGGCATGGGTATTTGGCTGAGCGGGCTTTGATCCCAGTATTGCCTGACGAGGAGGAGTTCCCGTATGCGATTCGGAGCGTGACTGAGATTATGTCGCAGAACGGTTCGACTTCGATGGCGGCGACTTGCTCGTCTTGTATGGCTTTGATGGATGCGGGGGTGCCAATTAAACGACCAGTGTCAGGGGTAGCTATGGGGCTAATGGTGGATGTGCCAAAGGGGACGCCGATTGAGGCTTCGGATATTGATAAGGCTTATGTATTGACGGATTTGATGGATGCGGAAGATTTCGCGGGAGATATGGACTTTAAGGTGACTGGCACGACGGAAGGTGTGACGGCGCTCCAAATGGATATGAAGGTACATGGGTTGCCGGTCGAGATTATGGAGAAGGCTTTGAAACAGTCGCATGAAGGTCGGATGTTTATCTTGGAGCATATTATGTCGGTAATTGATAAGCCGCGAGGAGAACTTTCTTCGTTTGCGCCGAGAATTGAGAAGATTAAGATTTCACAAGATAAAATCGGGGCAGTGATTGGGAAAGGCGGAGAGACTATTAATAAGATTACTTCTGAGACTGGGGCGGAGGTGGACATTTCGGAAGATGGGCTAGTGACAATCGCCGGGACGGATGCGGAGAAAATCGCTAAGGCGCTAGATTGGGTCAAAAGTTTGACTGAGGAGCCGGAGGTTGGGAAAATTTACGAAGGCACAGTGGTGACGATTAAAGATTTTGGCGCGTTTGTGAATATTCTCCCTGGGATTGATGGGATGCTACATATCTCGCAGATTCGCGAGGGGAAGCGATTGAAGTCAGTGGACGAAGTGCTGAAAGTTGGTGACCGTGTAAAGGTGCGGTTGGTGGCGATTGACCACGGGAAACTCAGTCTTTCAATGATCGGAGTGAAATAAAGGTAACAGAGTAAATTTGGAGTCGGGTTTTGCGCCCGACTTTTGGTTTGGCTATGAAAAAGCCCCGCTGCTGCGGGGCGGAAGGTTCGTTACTGCTGTTGCGGAAGGAGGGCCTTGGCCCAAGGGGTTTTATATGCTACGTGGGGGATGGTCTTTGAATTCTTGATAGTCTCCTTGAACCAGTCCTTTGGTCCCATGAAAATGAGTCCGCGCGACAATTCGTGGCCATACTTGGCCAAGAGATAGTCGTGGTCATGGCATTTGCATAATAATGCGAAGCCAAGGTTGCCAACCAAGTTGCTGCCCATGACGATCCTGTGATCATCAAAGGCCTGCTGGAGACCTTCAACGACAACATCTTTTACGATATCGTTGTCGTCTGGGGTGCGGCTAGTGAACCGCTGATCCAGATTTCTCTGAATCAACATTTCTGCGGCAGACACCGCTAACTGAGCCAGGTTGATGGTCAGGCCAGTCTTGTATAAGTCGGCCAGAGTATTGTTGTCGACTCGACGCAATACGTCGCGCACCAGACAATTATTGAAATCCAGCTCTGGTAAACGATAGCTCAGGTTTCTGATGGAGCCGGCGTCCAATTTCTGTGCTAACTCCGACATTTTAAGGTTCTCGTACATAAATCTTCCTCCCCTCTTTGGAAGCAGTGAATAGTTATTCTATAATTGTAGCATAAAACATTAAAATAGTCAATATTATGATATAGACTTTGTTGCATAATTCGCAGTATTTCGGGAGCTCCGCAATGTGGTAATCTTAGATTTTACCACATTGCTCCGCCCCTACGGCGGCAAAATGTAAAATTTTGCCTTTACGTCCCTCAATACTGACGAATTATGCAACGAGGCTATGATATAATAGAGAGGATGGAAAGAAATCGGAATTTTTGTATTATAGCGCATATCGACCATGGGAAGTCGACGATTGCGGATAGGATGATGGAACTCACTGGGACGGTTTCGAAGCGGGAGATGAAATCGCAGCTGCTTGATTCAATGGATCTGGAACGAGAGAAAGGGATTACGATTAAGCTGGCGCCAGTGACGATGTCTTGGAAAGGATATACTTTAAACTTGATTGATACGCCGGGGCATGTGGATTTCTCGTATGAGGTTTCAAGGTCGCTGGCGGCGGTAGAGATTGCGGTATTGGTAGTAGATGCGACGCAGGGGATACAGGCGCAGACGTTGGCAAATGTATATCTGGCCTTGGAGCAAGACCTCACGATTATTCCGGTAATTAATAAAGTGGATTTGCCGGCGGCGGATGTGCCTGGGGTATCGAAACAGATTATTAATCTACTAGGATGCAAACAGAGTGACATCATTGAAGTGTCTGGGAAAACTGGATTAAATATTGATAAAATACTTGATGCGGTGGTGGCGCAGGGCGGGTCCTGACCAAATACCCCTTCCTCGGGCTGCTCCGGGGCGCACGCCCAACTCTTAGTCCCTTAGGAAGAGGCATTTTGGCCACCCGCCCATTCGGCCACCTGCGCGTCCATGCCTACTCGGGCATTGATTTTTGACTCTTATTTTGATGATTATCGAGGAGTGGTGTTGTATGTAAGGGTGTTTGAAGGGGAGATACCTAAGAATGCGGAGATTTTGATGATGGCGGCGGGGGTGAAGGGGTTGGCGCTTGAGGTCGGGGTATTGACGCCAAAAATGAGTCCGCGAGAGAAACTGT
Organism: Candidatus Saccharimonadota bacterium; assembly: GCA_017515125.1. Classification (GTDB taxonomy): domain Bacteria; phylum Patescibacteriota; class Saccharimonadia; order Saccharimonadales; family Saccharimonadaceae; genus Nanosyncoccus. The sequence continues at coordinate 13,536 of JAFWHP010000053.1, forward strand.
CGGCGGGAGAGATTGGATATATAGTGACGAATCTTAAAACAACGAGAGAGGCGAAGGTCGGTGATACAGTGACGTTGGCGAAGGGAGTGGAGATTCGGCGATTAGAAGACGGTGGGCATGAGATTGTAAAAGATGGCGAAATGATGGAGGCATTACCTGGATATAAGGAGGTGCTGCCATTTGTGTATGCGGGATTTTTTCCGGTTTCGAACGATCAGTATAAGGAGCTGAAGGAGGCGATCGAGAAATTAGCCTTATCAGACTCAGCGCTGAGATATGAGCCGGAAAATTCGCCGGTACTTGGATTTGGGTTGCGGATTGGGTTTTTGGGGCTACTTCATATGGATATTATTCGGGAAAGGCTGGAGCGGGAGTTTAAGTTGGACTTAATTGTGACTAATCCGTCGACGAATTATGAGGTTTTGATGGCGAACGGGGAGTTGATCGAGATCAAGTCTGCGGCGGATTTGCCAGATATTTCGGAGGTGGCGGAAATTCGGGAGCCCTGGGTCAAGGGAGAGATTATTGTGCCGAAAGAGATGATTGGCGGGGTACTTAATTTAATTAATACGAAGCGGGGGCGTCAGACGAATTTGTCGTATATTGAGAACCGGGCGGTGATTGATTTTGAGGCGCCGATGGCGAATTTGCTGACGGATTTTTATGATCAGCTTAAATCAGTGACGAGCGGTTATGCGTCATTTAATTATGAGCTTGATGGGTATCGGGCGGAAGATTTGGTAAGGGTGGATTTCCTGGTTGGGGGGTCGAAGATTGATGCGCTTTCTGTAATGTGCCACAAAAGCGAGGCGGAGGCGATTGGGCGAGAAACGACGAAGAAATTAAAAGAAGTAATACCGCGGCAGAACTGGGAGGTGGCTCTGCAAGCGGCGATAGGGGCGAGGATACTAGCACGTGAGACGATAGGGGCGTATCGGAAAGATGTGACAGTAAAAATTCATACGGGGGATAGGGATAGAAAAGCGAAATTGCTCGAAAAACAGAAACGAGGGAAGGCACGAATGAAACGATTTGGAAAAATTGATATTCCTTCGGAAGCGTTTACCGTGATGTTAAAGAGAGATTGATAATTCTTTTTTACGTTTCGTTTAGTGATACTCCTGTTGCATAATTCGCGCATTTCGGGAGCTTCGCAATGTGGTAATCTTTGATTTTACCACATTGCTTCGCCTCTACGGCGAAAAAATCCGCCTAAAGGCGAATTTTTTCTTTATGTCCCTCAATGCTAGCGAATTATGCAACAGGATGTCAATGCTCATAAACTATACAGCATTTTAATCGTGTTTTATGATACAATAAAGCTATGAAGAGAATTAGTTTTATTGTTTGCTTGGTGGTAAGTTTGGTTACGGTGCCGGTGGGGGCGATATCGAAAGAGCAAGCGGCGGCGATTATCGACCATTGTGTAGCAATAAAAGATGATTTACGGGATGTGCAGAGGGCGGATGCAAGGGCGAGAGTTTACATTGGGGGAAAATATGAGATGATTTTGAATGGTTTTGTGAAGCCATTGAATCTGTATCTAGTCGAGAGGAATATTTCGAGGACAGACTTGGTCGAGAGCCAGAGCTTAATCTCTGAGACGAGAGGCGAGTTTGTAAACGATTATGTAGATTATCAGCAAGGTTTGGAGCAGTTAGTATCAATGGACTGCAAGGAGGATGCGGAGCAGTTTTATGATAAATTAGTGCGAGTTAGGAAAAAGAGGAGCAAAGTTGATCAGGATATGAAAAAAATGGATACGGTGCTCAATGAGTATAAGGTGAGGGTTTTGAAAATGAAGGAGGGTTTAGATGCGCGAAAAGAATAAGAAAAAAATAGAAAAAGGAGCGCGGAATTTGGTTGTACTTGGGGTACTTTCTACGGTGGTTGCGCTCACTACGACTGGAGTTGCTCTGGCGATTTACCATAATTCGGGCGATATATATTTGGATAGATCGCGGCCAGGATTTTTGCCAGATGAGGAAGAAATTCAGCAGGATGAGGGGGAGCGCGAGGACGATGATTATGTCTTCCAGAAGGATACAGTATTAGATACGGAGAAGATGGATGAGTTCTTGGAGAAATTACAGGAGGAAATTGATGCGATAAATGCTTATGAAAAGCCGTTTGGCGAGGAAGTATTGTCAGATGAGCGTTTGGGAATTCCGACAACCGAGTCGGCGGCAGGAAAGAATGAATAATGGTTGATTTTTGGCAGTAAAAGGATTATACTTAAACTAGGAATTATGAAAAAACAGCAGAAAAAAGCAAATAGACAGGGGGAGATGCGGATTTTTGGAGTAACTTCTTTGATTGCTTTTGGCATAGTGTTGGTTCTTTTGGTGCTTGGGATGTCGGTAACAATTAAGGGGATTAAAGATGAGTCGGTCTCTAGGTCTTCGGATGCGATTTTGGCTAGTGCGGGACTTTCGGAAGATAAGGATGTGTTTTTGACTGCGGTTTATTATGACCAGCGGGCGGATGAGTGTGTGAATTTGTATAGCGCGAAGAACGAAGCTCTAGAAGCACGTGAATTTGAGTGGAGTGGGTGCGGTTACTATGGCAAAGAGATAGAGAAAGGATTAGCGGATTTTGAGCTGTCGGAAGAAAAAGTGCCAGTTTTGTCAGCGGGGAAGATGACTCCTAATCGCGGTCTTTCGGGGAGCGAAAGATGGTTCAAGCCTGTGGAGGGGAAGAGTGCGAGTTTTCTTGGAACTTTGGGATTGAAATATGAAAAGGAGGGGACGAGATTTTATTTCTTAAGAGATGAGTTTTATCCGCTAGATGATGTGATGTTTAGCGAAGGCGATTTTGTCAATAAAGATGGGCATAACCATTTATTTACACTGAGTTTTGCGGTGCCATTTACGGTATTAAATAATGGTAATGAGGTGTTTGAGATAACGGCGGACGACGATACGTTTGTCTACGTGGATGATAAGTTGGCGATTGACATGGGCGGAGTACACGATGCGAAAACTGGTAGATTTACGATTTCGAAAGATGGGGAGGTGTACGCCGGTGTGGATGGAGAGGACATGGCGTTTACAGGGGTACGGTTGAAGGAGGGGGGAGCATCATCAATTAGGGTTTTTCATGCTGATAGAGATGCGGAAGATTCAGTGTTTGGGGTAAACTTTATTGGCATGAATGTGAGTTTTGTAGATAATTCAAAATTAGCGCGAGAGAATAATGGAGTGCAGATTGCATACGATCCAACGGATCCGGGGTATGAAGCGCCTTTGGGAGAAAGCATGGTGGTAGAGCCAAATAATTCGAAGGGTTTAATGATTATGGTGGCGATTGAAGGGGTAATGGTAGTGGTGTTTGCTGTGCTCGTGGCGATTGCGGCGAAAATGGTAGTCAAACGTAAAGTGGCGTAAGTCGCGACTGTGGCAAAATATAAAATTTTGCCTTTACGTCCCTCAATACTGACGAATTATGCAATAAGGCCAAGAATAATTGATTGATAATCGTGAAAAATAATGGCGAAAGGGATTATTTTTTGGGTTTGCTAATGTTGGCTGGGCGGCCGTAATCTGGAATGATTTGTTTATGCTGATTGCCGTGATGGTCGAAGAGAGGTATTTCTAATTCGTGAGCCAAGGTATTCACGATAGTAGCACCAATGCGGAGGCCGGTGAATGAGCCAGGACCAGACATAAACTCAATTTCGGTTATATCTTGCCATGACATATGATTCTCGTCTAGTCTAGTCTTAATAAAAAAGAGTAATTGTTCGGCGAGAGAATTGCCGAAAGGGTATTTATACTCTTTGTCGTCAAGCCTTAAAATGGTTTCGGGTATGCTAGTGTCTAGATATAGTTTCATAATTCTACGGTCCTAGTATTGTCATTGTTATACTTGATGGTGATTTTGGTGTGATCGCTGGGGAGAAGATTTGAAATCGAATCGCCCCATTCGATAATGATGATAGCATTTTGGTCATTTAGGTTTTCTTGGAGGTCTTCGGACATTAGGCCTGGATCTGATAGACGATAAAAGTCATAGTGGACGAGCCTTTTGCTGCCTGGAAGAGAGTATTGTTTGGAAATGGTAAAGCTTGGACTGGTAATTGGCTCACTAAGACCAAGCCCCTTAGCGAGTCCGCGGACGAAAGTAGTTTTTCCGGCGCCGACGTCGCCGACAAGCTCGATGACATTTGACGATTTTGGGATGGTTTTGACGAATTGCTTGGTAAAACTTTCGCCAAAATCGAGCATTTCTTGTTCGGAGTGAATAATCATGGTATTATTATACCATGAGAGTGTATATATCTGGAATATCTGGAACGGGAATGGGGCCGCTAGCTTTATTCGCGAATGATGCGGGGTATGAAGTTTTTGGGTCGGATTTGTCAAGGGGGGCGATTTATGAGGAGCTGAAGAAGGCTGGAATCGAAGTTTCGATTGGAGAGCAAGATGGAGAGTTTTTGCGTAAAAAGATGAAGGAGGGGGTGGACTGGTTTGTGTATACTTCGGCTTTGCCGGAAGACCATCCGGAGTTAAAAATGGTGCGGGAGGCTGGCGTAAAAGTTTCAAAACGGGATGATTTTACGGCATTTTTGGTGGATGAGCTGGGCTTGGACATGGTAGCGGTGGCGGGGACGCATGGAAAGACGACAACTACGGCTATGATTGTATGGGCGGCATTGAAGTTGGGACTACCGGCGTCTTATGTTGTGGGGACGACGCTAGGGTTTGCGCCAAGCGGAGCATATCGGCCAGGAGATAGGTATTTTATTTACGAAGCGGATGAATATGATAGGAATTTTTTGAAATTTCATCCCTGGACGTCGGTTATAACTTGTGTGACTTACGACCATCCAGATATTTATAAGAAAAAACGAGATTATAAGGCAGCGTTTTTGCAATTTAAGGCGCAGAGTGGGCTAGTAATTGATGATGCCGACGAAAGTATATGGAAGTTGTCGCCGGATGAATTTCATTTGGCAGGGAAAGCGAGAAGGAAGGATGCTAGGCTGGCGGCAGGAGCGGTGTTTTCTATGATGCCGTTTATGAATCCGGGAGAGATTATTGATGTGATAGATGAGTTTCCGGGGGTGGGGAGGAGATTCGAGAGGATAGCTGATGGGCTTTATACGGACTATGCCCATCATCCAGAAGAAATAACGGCGACGATAGATGTAGCGCTAGAAGAGGCGAAACTGAGGGGAAAGAAGGGCGTGGTAGTCATATATCAGCCGCATCAGAATGTAAGGCAGCATGAGGTAAGAGATGGGTACCAAGAGGCGTTTTTGGGGGCTTCGAAGGTTTATTGGTTGCCGACGTATTTGGTAAGGGAGGATCCGCGACTAGCGGTAATTTCGCCGGAGGAGTTTATCGGAGAGCTTAAGAATGCGGAGGTTGCGGAAGCGACGGAGCTTTCGGGAGAATTGGCTGAAAAAATTCGAGCGCATTTAAAGGCTGGTGAATTGGTGGTATTAATGACGGCGGGACCGGCGGATGAGTGGCTTAGAAAAAACTTCAAAAAAGTAAAATAAAGTGCGATTTTATATATAGTAAAAAAAGTTGTTTATGCTATAATGGTAACATGGATGGTAATACTAAGAATGGGGATGCGGGGAAAAATAAAAAAATACTGATTTGTGTGTTGGTGGGGCTTGGAATATTGATTGTAGGATTAGTCATTGGTCTTATAGTGGCGTTTAATTCGAAAAAGTCTGATGGGGTAATTGATACGCCGGATGAAATGGAAGCGGCGATGGAGATTGATAAGAAAATTACGGAAGAGGCGGTTTATGCGAGAGAGGAGGCTACAAAGCTACTAGAGCAAGATCCAGTGGATGTTAATAGGATTAATGAGCTATATAATAATGCGATTTCGTTGGCGCTTAATAATAATCGGGCGGATTATATGGCGGTATTGGTGTATGATAGGAATGAATTGCTGACAGCCAAGGGGCTAAAGAAGGAAGCACTTGATGCTCTACTTAGCCTTGATTATTCAACTTTGTCGGAGCCCGACAAATATCGGACTTATACGTTGATTGTTGATTTGGCAAGGGAATTGGGTGAGAATGATGTTTTGGCGGAATATGAAGAGCTGCAGAAATCCGTTTCAAGGGCTTATCATGCAGAAAAGAATTCGACACAGAGGCAAAATGACAAAGATGAAGCGATAGAAAATGGCACATACGTAACCGAGGATCAGGTAGTGAAAGGGGGAGAATGAAAAGAAAGCTAATACTGACGGTTATTTTATTTGCCATTTTCCTTTTTACTGGACTGTTTTTGTCCGATAAGACGTTTGCTGCTCAGTGCCAGAAGTGCGATGGTTCTGGGCTTATCAATGGAGTTAGCTATGTTGGGGCCAGGGCAAGGCCTGATGGAGGGGATGGTTGCGGATATCATCCAGACGGAGTTGGTGCTACGGTTTTTAATGTCCAGTTTGATTGGGGGCCGGAATGTTCTGATAATAGGTGTTCAACATATGGCTTGTTTACGTGTAAAGAGAGTGGACAGAGTTGTGCTACTACGGGTTATTCGTCATTGAGCAGTGTCTCGTATTCTACGTCTGACGATAATTACGATTATTTTAATGTCTATATTAGCAATGCAGGTTGGATGCAAGATGTTGCTGGCAAGATACGTCGAAGAAAAGATAAAATCAAGATTCAATCTAAGGCGCTCTGTACAAATGGGCAGGATATTGATAATGGTAAGGCGATGTATTCCAAGAAAGTCAGTGTTGGTGTGGATACGGATATCCAACGGAAAACAGCGCCCAATCTTAAAGCTGGTGGTGGTTTTAAAGTAACAGATTTTTCGCATTGGGATAGTGTATGCAAGGCCGGAAGCGATAAAACTTGCGAACTAAATGGAAAGGATGTCAACGAGGACATGTCGGTTTTTGCATATTATATTTGCGAGCCTGATGATAAGTATAATTATCCATGTAGTGATCCTCGAAGCAAAAATTATCCTTGTGATAATGGCAGTAGCGGCGGTGGAGGTGAAACCACCAGAACAGGCAATAGCTCCTGTACTAGGTTGTTTGATGTGGATACTGGTGAAACTCTGAATGAATGTTATAACTTATTAGATAATTTTGCTTTGGATGATAAGGACAGTGAAGGAAATGCGCTTAATACTAAAACTTTGCAGGTTAATGCGCCTTGTGGTTGGGATGGTTGGAGGTATACAAATGTTAGTTCTTCAACTGATAGTGCGTTGTTGGCGTGCGATCAGAATCATGACTATACATTCTCGGGGAGCCAAGATTTTAGTGCTGGATATAAGTACCATTATCAAGTAATCGTGCATACGGTAGATGCTGATTGGGGGAATGAGGTTTCGGCGCCGCAGGTAGCAACAGTTGAACGTGGGGGCTGGTATAGTGCGCACGCTGATGCTCCTTCTGGATATGTCGGTTGGGACTGGGATTGGGGATATTGTGTGGGATTTCAGTCACTTTGGTGCCCGGGAATTACGGTGAATGAGGATTTAGAAATAACCGCTTATGTTAGAAGACAGTATACTCTTACTGGGACGGCTTATGACCTTTATGAGCAGAAATGGATTGACCTTAATGGGATTTGTCGAGATTCTTCTAGTGGTTTCTTAGGCGATTGGCTTGAGGTATCGAGGTCGGACTTTAGTTGTGATAGGAATACGCTGGAGAATCTGTACGACTGGGTTGGTTGGGACTTCCATGGTTCGACTTGCCCTGGAGAGCAAGGAAACGAATGTGGGGCGGTGCTTCAAGCGGATACTGATGTAACGGCGTATTATGAAAAGAAGGCCTGGGAAGGAAGAATCGTGGCGAGCGGTAATACAAATATCAAGGTAGCAAATTCTGGTGATGGATATACTAGTCAAAGTGCCGAAGTTACTGGTTATATGGATAATTGTGAGAATGGGTGTAATGTGACGTTTGATAGCTATATAAAGAGGGTTTCTGGTAGTGGATCTACGAAATATCATGTAAAAAGAACTTCTTCGAATCTCTTATCTTCGCCAAGGGCGATTAGCAATGCAGATTTTGGCGAACAAATCGGTGGAGATTTGTACGATAAAGGTGTCGGAGAATTGCTAAGGAGGGATGGTGCTTTGACGATGTATCCTGGAATGTTTATTTGTGAAGAAATGACATTTGATGCTAATTATACTAATAAAGACGTACATTTGAGGCTCTGCGTGTTTGCGAGAGGGAACGCTCAGCCAAATGATCCTGCTAACGTCGATACTCCTGAAAATGATCCGGGTTCTGGGAATCTAAATGGCGATGGCGCATTTATCAATATTAAGGTTAAAAACGAAAGTGTTGCTAAATGGGTTCAGTACCAGCGCTCCGTATGGGCGAAGCCGCCGTATAGCGGGACGGCTGGCGATAGACTAGCTTATCGCTCTTCATATAATCCGGTGTTGCAGTATACTTATTATCTGAAGTTGTCCGATAGGGACATGCCGAAACAATTCTCGATAGATGGTGCAGGAGCAATTTCGGGGAATGGTCAGACGATAGGAACACTATTCAATCGGAATAAAACTCCGAGTTGGAATAACGCTTATACTATTTATAGGAATAGGTCGGGTAGTGATAATCTAATTTCTGAAAATCGATTCCAGTCTGGGGTAATGAGTAGGCAAAGTCCGGCGGCGAATTATGTGACGGTTAATGTAACTGATGCTGGTACTGCAATTACTGAGACGGCGACTTCGAGTGACGCGAGGAATGTGAATGTCCGAACTACACCAAGCCAGGTATCGTTTAGTGGAACGAATGGGAATGTCATAACAACTCCAAAATCAAAGACGGCTTTTGCCTATATCCCTTATAACTTTATAATTAATAATAATATTACTTCGCCGGCGGAGTCAGAAAAAAATGATGATGGTTCGTCTAAGACGCAGTTCTTTGCTGGAGAGAAGGGGTCGATTGAATATGAAGTAACGATAAACAAAAAGAAGAACAGTTTGACTACGCAGAATGGGTCGGATGATGAGGCTTATGCGACTTTGGTGCGTAATTCGAGGACTAGGGTGATTGTGTATTATCCTGGCGCTGGCGGAGTGACGAAGAGAGAGGCTGGTGGCACTATGAGTGGCGATATTAATGCTAATGTCTGTGGCTATTATGGCTACACGGGAAATGATGATTCGCGTTGTGGAACGGTTGATGATGGAATAACCCCTCAAACATTGCCGACGGATGTTGTCAAAAAGACTAAAAATTTCCTAGTTCAAGATTTGCCGGCTGGTACGGAGATTTGTGTGTCGGTGGCGACGTTCCCGGCGACGAGTGGAGCCGATAGCAACTATAACAATTTGAGCTATGACAATACTTGGAGAGTTTCAAATTCGAAGTGTTATAGAATTGCGAAGCGGCCGAATTTGCAGGCTTGGGGTGGGAACGTATTTTCGGGAGGTTCAATGACTGCTTCTAGGGCTATGAAGAGGAATTTGTTTGGATACACTGGCTATAGTTTAAATAATCCTCAAGGTTACTTTGTGTTTGGCTCGTGGGGCGAGCTTGGCGTAATCTCGCGTGGGGAAGTAAGAGGTTTTGCTAGTGGTGCGACATTGGGCTACGGTGCGAAGAACGGATTAACCTTGACGCCGAATCCATTTACGGATAATAAAGTTTCACAGCCGGCTTTGGCGCAAGTTGGTGGTTCGAGAGAAAGTAGTTTTTGCAGACATAGTGTATTGACGTTTGCCAATAGTAACTGTAGTGGCGGAGTTGCTAGTGGTACGGGAGGTAAGGATGCTTCGGATGGCATTACGCTGGATGTCAGTGCGATTGAATCGTTGGCGGGTAGTACAGCGAAGGTCCAGGATCTACCTGATGGGTCGGAGGTGGTGATGGGGGTTGCGCTTGGTGCGGATGATGGGGTGATGCTGTATCGAAGTGGAGGCGATCTGAGAGTTAAGGAAGGGCATTTGGCGCGGAATATCTTTAAGATTACGAGTGCAAAGAATGTTTATGTAAATGGCAATATTACGATTATGGATGGCGAAAAATTTGAGGTGCTTCGTCAGGTGCCGAAAGCGATTATCTATGCTACGGATACTATTTACGTGGGGTGTGATGTAACTAAGCTGAATGCAGTTTTGGTAGCGAATAGGGTAGTAACTTGTAATAATA
>JAFWHP010000054.1 GCA_017515125.1 Candidatus Saccharimonadota bacterium
CTTTCCGAAACAATATGAAACTCGCCCGATAAAAATCACAACAGTCGCGAACCGAGAGCCCGGACAGTACCGGGTCGAGGTTCAGCCCGACCTGTTGTAATTTTTATGCGGCGAGAGTTTCACTGTTTCGGAAAGTTATAGGCTAGAGCTAAGTTTACAAGAACCATTAACCCGCTCTCCCACCCGATTGTGACGACTTCCGAATCTCTCCATCCGGAGGAATAAAGCGAACCTGAGCGGGTGCTGACGAGGTGAATTTTGGTAAAATTCGCCGAAGGAAGCCCCGCCCGGCGTGTAGAGACTTTCGTCCGACGGAGGGAGAGAGGCGGAAGTCGTCAGTTCAAACGAAGGGAACGTACTTTCGTCCGACGGAGGGAGAGAGGCGGAAGTCGTCAGTCCAAACGAAAGAAGCGTTGTAGAAAACAGTTTGGCATGAGTGAACACGACGAAGAAAGACGCTGGTTTGGGGTTCTTATCCAAATAGAACTCTAATTATCACGATTTTCGCGCTTACGTTTAATTGGGTCAAGCTGTCGTTTCCGAAGCCTCAAAGACTTTGGCGTAACCTCAAGCAATTCATCATCAAGCAGAAAATCCAGGCATTGTTCTAGCGATAATTGCGTATAGGGCGTTAACTGAATAGCGCCGTCCGAAGCATGCGTTCGCATATTGGTAAGCTGCTTTTCTCGGCAAACATTGATATCGAGGTCGTCTTTTTTATTTGATAAGCCAACTATCATTCCCTGATACACTGGCACTTGTGGTGGTATGTATAATACTCCTCGCGCTTGTGCATTATCGAGTGCATAGGCAGTCGAAACGCCAGCTTCAGAAGCGATCAGAGCGCCGTTTCTTTCTGGCCGATAATGGCCATCTACTGGTCGATAGCCGGAAGGAATCGACGACATTATTACAGTACCTTTAGTGGCAGTTAGGAGATTGTTTCGAAGACCAATTAGGGCCGCCGTTGAAATTTCATATACGAATCGAGTTGCGCCAGAGGAAGTAATGTCTTGCGATTTTAGCTCGGCGCGACGAATTCCTAGTTCTTGCGATACCGCTCCGACAAATTCCGGTTCCACTTCGATAGTCAAAGATTCAATCGGTTCAGATTTTACGCCATCAATATCTTTGTAAACCACTTCCGGTCGCCCCGCTTCTAGTTCGTATCCCTCTCGGCGCATTGTTTCGATTAATACGCTAAGATGCAGTTCCCCCCGCCCCGATACTTTGTAACCCAAGCCATCAGGTTGGATTTTGAGCGCTATATTGGTTTCAAGCTCTCGCTCTAGCCTTTCCGCGATCTGTCTAGAAGTAGTAAACTCGCCTTCGCGACCTTTAAGTGGAGAAGTGTTTGGGCCGATATAGATAGAAAGTGTCGGCGCTTCGAGTTCGATCGAAGGTAAAGCTTCTGGATTGTCGCCGGTAGCAATCGTGTCTCCAATATTCGCTTCGCCAATGCCAGAAATTGCCACAATGTCTCCCGCAATCGCTTCTGGCACCTCTTCCTTGCCTAGCCCACGATAGGAAAATAAACGGTCAATCTTCGCTGGTGTAACGGAAAGTTCGACAGGTTCGTCGACGAGCGTGTCGGAGTTACGACGCGACCCCGACTCGGAGACGGACCTCGTTGAACTTTCCTGACGACGCAAAACCTTGACGCTTTGCCCCTTTTTGAGCTTGCCACGAAAGATTTTACCAATCGCATATTTGCCAAGATAATTATCCGCTGCTAGCGCTGCCACTAGGAGCTGCGCCGACTCAGCATCGGCATCTACTGATGGCGCTGGAATATCATTAATAATCGATTCAAAAATCACATGCAAATCATTGTCTAATTCTGGCGTTTTACCGGCTCGACCCTCACGCGCAATTGCATAGTATACTGGGTAAAACAATTGCGATTCGTCCGTCGCAAGTTCTAAGAATAGCGACTCAACTTCAGACAAAACTTCTTCAATTCTCGCCGCGGGCTTATCTATTTTATTAATCACTACCACGGGTTTTAAGCCTAAAGATAAAGCTTTCGATAATACAAACTTCGTTTGCGGCATCGGTCCCTCTTGCGCGTCGACAATTAGCAATACTCCGTCTGCCATATTCAAGGTTCGCTCTACTTCGCCAGAAAAATCCGCATGCCCTGGAGTGTCAATGATATTGATTTTGTAACCATTATAATAGACGCAGGTTTGTTTCGCCGTAATTGTGATTCCTCGCTCGTGTTCCTGATCCATGGAATCCATAATCAGGGTTTGCGACATTTCCGCCTGATTGTCGCGAAAAGTATGCGACTGCTTCAAAAGTCCATCCACCAGAGTTGTTTTTCCGTGGTCAACGTGCGCGATAATTGCCACATTTCTTATCAAATCTTTATTCAAAGTCATAAGGGATATTCTAACATATGTTGACAAATTTTTCAAGATGCGCTACAATGAAGAAGGTTCCTTGTGGCGCTGATTAGGTTGGATCAGCGCCTTATGTTTTATAGTAGCGGAACCTTAATTTTATTTCTAGTTATGGCAAATCGTCAAAATCGTCTGAATCCTAACCTCGCGTATAAACCCGCTCGTTGCTGGGTTGGCGATACGCATAAGATTATCTATCCCTCGCAGGAAGAAGCAGAGTTAGCTGCTAAAGTCGCCGCCTATGACCATCATCTCGACCGACCTCTCAAAGTCTACAAATGTCCCTACGCCGACCACTACCACCTCAGCTCCGCTTAATTCTAAATTGAAAAGATGCACTTGATTCAGTTCGGTATCTTGTGCGTCTCTTAACCTAAGCTTATTCTACCGCACGCTCGAATTACAATCAATATCTTTGGCACATAGCATGTGTACAAATTAATTTTGATTTGGATGATATATAACAGTAGAGGAAGCACGCCAGACGATATTGAATTACGTAGGTTGCCTTTATTTTTTTTGTTTGGTGTAGTAAAATTGAAAGAGCTGAGAAAGGTAAAAAGTCGGCATTAATCAGGTTATATTTATGGAAAAGATAAATTACGAGCCAATGTACGAGTCTACCCAAAGTTTAGAATCTTGGGAATCGATTGAGCAGTCTGAGCAAGAACGTAAAAACCGTATAATACATAAACTTGGCAAAATAGCCATAGATATCGTTCGTAGAATAACCAAGAAATCAGAAACTGAAGTCGCATATGAGACTCCCGTTCCTAAGCTAGCGAGACTAGACGGCGCTTGGTGGTATAAAAATGTATATCTTCCAGAACAAGATAGTAAAGCCAAAAAACAACAGTCTGATGACGCTGTAGATATATATGACGATGTGAGGGTTGACGAGAATAAGAATAGAGATAACGTTACCGATAATGTTGAAAAAGAAAATACCAACGACGACTATAGCGAAGATGAGCTTTTGGCAGACATGATAACGGCAAGAGAGTATTTTGATCAACGCGAATCGGAAAGGAATCAAAATCGGCATAACGAACGTGCCCAAGAACTATTTGAACGTGAATTAAACGGTAAACTGTCTACGGCAGAACAATTTATCGACGCGGTTAAGGCTCGTGAGCCGGGAATAAGAGGATATAGTTTATCGTATGATGGTGCAACTATTCCGGTAATTACATTGGAGGGTTTTCCCTACGCTATGCTGACGCATACGGTCGATTACCGTGGTAAGGATGCAGAAGGTAATAATCACAGTGGCAGAAAGACTGCTCAAGCAGTTTTAGATAATCCATCAATATGGGCAGAAGATTTAGATAAGGTACGAGCTCAATCTGAATATGGAGTAGCAGGTAAAGATAAAACTCGCGGAAACGTGTTGTGTGTATCTTACACTAATTCTGAGCATAATATGCAAACTTCGTTTCTCAAGGCCGGCGGGGATTTAACTTATGGTTTTAATAGAGTTGACCCAGATTCCGTGATCCGGGTGACAAATAGTGATGGTAATACACCTAATATGATTGGTGAAGATCCAACTGAGATGCATAGAACTGGATATCTTAGAGAATTGGAAGAAACACCCCACCTTGGTTATAATGAAGTTACCTTGAGAAGATACGATGCAAATGGGAAGCCAAAATTGCCAGATTATATAGTAACGAAAGATGGAGAGATAAGCGAAGCGGCGCTAAAACATGCAAAATATTTCAAAATACCGATTGTTGATATAAGGATGGATAATTATAGAAAAAAACAAGCAGTACGGGCGCGAGAAATACTTGATTCTATTGATTTTGCAGAACCATATCCGATGTTGAGGAAGAAGATTGATAAACTTTACGGGTTAGATAGTATTGGTACTGACTCAAACAGAAAACAGAAAATTGGGTCATTGACGAATTTGACTAGCAGAGCCGAAAAACGTGGCGGCGAATTAGGGAAAGATATTGCAAAAGCCGAGATAATTGATGCTAAGAGAGGGTTAGAATACGTTGAGGGGCAATTGCGGGAACAAATTCAGAAATTGCGAAATGCGTTTAATAATGGTGATTCAGTTAAGGCGATACCGGAAGGGTTTGACGTATTTGGGGTAAGTATGACTGATGTACGGGAATTTAAAAATAAATCATACGATTCTCACTCAGGTTGTGGCGCTAAGGCTGATACAATTGATAGAGATCTTAGTCCAGAAGCCATGAGTCGGATTAATATTGTTTTTAAACTCAAAGATAGTCCTAGAAAAACTGATATTACAGTATATGACGGCGAGCATCCAATTGGCGGAGCTGAATATGCATACCAAGAGGCTGATAGTCGATACTATGAGGAACTAGCCCCAGTTGTAAGCGAATACTTAGATTTATTGATGCAGAATAATACATGAATCTTCTATTTTAAGCTATTTTTGATAAAAAGCAATGTGTATAGCCTTTTTGCATTTTTTCTTTAAACTTACTTTGATAACTGTCGCACGATTCCTTGCAATCCGCCTTGTTATCTTGTATCTAGACATTTGGGGTCAAGACAGTGCCAAGGCGGGCTTTACTATTTATAGAAAGTATGATATACTTAAATTAAGTAAGTCATCCGTTTCGGACGTAAGACTGAGGGCAAGCACACTCTATCCATGACTTAATAGACGCATTCGATCGTGGGTGCGTCGCTTTTTGTAAGATTATAAGCTGTTACTAGAGTGATTTCATTCTTCTTTATACTAACTTCAACAACTATAATATGATTTTTTGAAGTCTGTCGCATTATTTTGTATCTCTTCAAACCTCGTACTTGTTTATCAAATATTATCTCGTCCCGACGAGCAGTTTTAATTATAGTCGGAATTCCTGATATTTGCGAAAGTGTCAAAGGATCAGGATCATTGTGCCCTCTCTTTCCAAAGCCAGAACCAGTAAAGTGTCCAGAATTATCCATGTGTAGAATATAGCTTCTTTTAAGCAATATTTTGGCGCGAATACTAACTCCAAACAAAGAAGCGGTTTCTTTTTCAGGATAGCCAAGCAATGCAGATTTAGTTTGCCCATTAAGCACTTCAGCAAACTTTCGCGTCACGGAACTATGCCTAGCCATTCGGGTCAGGATAGTGTCAAGCCTGGCATATCGTTCGGCGGAGGCACCCATTAATTCTTTCCGGTATTCGGCGCCTTCGGTACATTTTTTGTGATACTCTCCGTTTGGCTTTCGAGCGGCTCGATTTTTACAGTTGCCGCTACTCCGCGCATTTCTTCTCCGAACGGCACGAGCGCCACTACGTTCGTAATGCTCCTGTCTAATCCACCAATTGTGATTTCTCCATTCCCATTAATCGGCGTCGTCTTGCCGAGCAGATAGTCATTCAATATTACTAAAACATCTTTCGTATTCGCCATATTAACCTCAAACGTGATTCGCAAGGTATCTTCTGACAGATATTGAGTTCCGGTCAATCTTAATTCCGGCAGCTCAATTGGGTTGGTGTTTTCCTCCACTTTTGGTAAGGAATCATATCTTTCGACAATATAATCCGTCAGCAATTCCAGCTCATCAAAATTCGACACCACTTTCCCATCCGTCGCCGTTGCCAGAGCAGTATAGTTCTTGGCGCTTTCGCTATTTGTGATGATGTAGAAGTTTACGGGGTCAATTTTTTTGCTTAAAGAAACCACCTCGTCAAAAGTCATCCCATCCCTATCTGGCGATAAGAAGTCTGCATCTGTTAGGACTACCAATGATTTCGTTGAACCCTGCTTCCATTTCAGGCTTTTCATGACATGAAATGATGCCGAAAGTAGTGATTCTGGCGCATCTCCGCCTCCTTCTGTATGAATCATGTTTAACCGTTCCCTTATTATAGCCAAATCGCAACTGTTAAAATCGCAATGCATTACCGGCTCATAAGGGTCGTCTAGGTCACGATAATCGAAAAGCGCCACTCTTCCGCCTGCCTCCAGGGTTTTCTTTGCTAGCCTCAATGCCTCTGCCTTGTACTGTTCGATCATCCCCGACATCGATCCAGACGAATCAATCAGTATCGCCGTATCATGCGGCGAGGATACCGTATTCTTTACGCCAAAAGCCTTGCAGATTTTGTCAAAGATTACTCTGGAGGCATCTTCGTATAATCCCTCAGAAACGTACGCAGTGTGATCGCTCGTACTGAAACGCGAGCTGCAGAAAATATCGCCTTTATTGCACCAAGTCCCTACTTTCCCCGCGTAGGATAGTGGCTGGTAAGGCCGATAGCTTCCCAGCAAACCCTCATAAGCATAACAATCCGGTACATACATCCGGTATTCAGATAGATTTTCGTTCCGACATGCTGCCGGAATCGTACCAGTTTGCATGAAATTTTTTTCAGAATTACTGCCAAACGGTATCGCTCCCCATGACTTGCCCTCAGGCAGATAAATTTTTGGGTCTCCAAAAGTAGCCGCATAGATGATTCTTTCCGCCGCAATATCTCTAAGTGCCTTTGATACGGTCATAGCCCCCTGGGAGTAGCCGCCTAGTATATATTTTGTGTTCTGGCAGATCCGGTCGCTAGTTAAATTTGCCAACTCTTGCACTCCAGCATCTACGCTCCGTCCGAATTCATATGTATCTCCCGCTCCGAAAAACGCTCCGACGGTCAAAGAAAATGCATCCATCCCAATTCCTACCGCCGGATAGTCTAGATCGACAAACTCATAGTCTATATCTGTCGTTTTTAGTTTTGATTCAATCGAATCCTTAAAGGCTAAATAGTTTTTATCAACCCATCTTTCTCCACCCGATCCTCTCGCGAAGACCACTCTCACATCTGGGCAATCAGCGGCCTGTGTCGGTTTTTGCCATAACAAGGCCCCCAAAACAGCCAAAAAGACTATCGCGAAAAAGCTTATTTTGCTCATCCACCGTCGCCCATCTTTCATTTCTGCCGAAATAAATCTTTGCATTTTCTCTCCCTTTAAATTTTCTGCCATCATTTATACATACGGTGCCATAATTTGCAACCCCCTAAACGGAGAATTATTGCCATAACCGTTATGCTATCTGTTATTTCGTTGTTTTCGCTTCTGCTTACCACAACCATAGACGTTTTAGATTTATTATTCCGCCCTGCTTATTCTTACCATAACCATTTACCAAAATATTCCTCTTGTCGAACGAAGCGTGTTATAATAATGCTATGGACAATCAAAGAGAATGGGATAAATACTTTATGGCAATCGCCGAGACTGTAGCTACAAAATCTAAAGACCCCTCCTCAAAGATGGGCTGCGTAATCGTTGATCAGAATAAAAGAGTAGTTTCTCTTGGTTACAATGGTCTCATCCAGGGTGCTGATGAATCAAAAATGACGTTAAGCGAGCGACCCATGAAATATCATTTTGCCATTCACTCCGAGATGAATGCAGTTATCTTTGCACGGCGCGACCTAACTGGTTGTACTGTTTATAATCGTGTCGCTACCTGCGATAATTGTTTGAAGTATTGCTTGCAGGCTGGGATTAAACGCTTTGTTTATCGAGATCTTCGTGTTCATTCACACTCTGTCGACCCTAAGCATTCCATGACGAATCCCGAGACGGACGAAGCTATTATTCGTCTTCTCGCTTCAATGCCGGATGTTGAAACATTAAATATTACGAACGGCAAAACTTATATCGAGGATATTCTCGATTCCTACGATAAATCCTCCCCTGAATACGCCCGCCTCGCCAAGTGGCTGTAAGCTAGTTACGCATGGTGTTTATTCGTCTCGGTTCTTCTTTAGAAGCATAAATACTTTCAGAGCTGCTCCAGAACTGCAATTTTCCGCCCAAAGGTTTCGAGAAAGTTTACCACACTATCCCTTCTCGCCCATGCTTAACCAGATACTCATTACATTTCGAAAAATGTCGGCATCCGAAAAATCCATGATATGCCGACAACGGCGACGGGTGCGCTGCCTCTAGCACTAAATGTCGGGAAGTATTAATTAGTGTCTTTTTGTTTCTCGCATCTCTGCCCCAAAGCATAAACACTAAATTCTCTCGTTCCCTGTTTAAATACTTAATCACTTCGGTTGTAAATATTTCCCATCCCTTCCCTCGGTGCGACCCAGCCCGGTGCGCTTCTACCGTTAGCACGGTATTTAAAAGTAGCACCCCTTGCTTTTGCCATGAAGCCAAACTTCCTCGCGTATTCGCGTGACGGCCAATGTCGCTATCGATCTCCTTATATATATTAATGAGCGACGGCGGTATCGGCTGACTCGCCGGCACCGAAAACGCCAATCCTTCCGCCGCACCCGGCGTATGATACGGATCTTGACCCAGTATAACTACTTTAACTGAATTTAAATCCGTCGTAAACGCCCGAAACACCAACTCTTTTCGCGGAAATATCGTCTTGGTTTCATATTCGGAATGTAAAAAGCCCGACAATTCCTTAAAATATGGTTTCTCGAATTCTGATTTTAGAAATGGTTTCCAACTCTCGTGCATACTATATATTATATATAATATCTAAAATTTTGCTATAATAGTATAAAAGGAAGGAATCATATGCATATAGTTATCGAAGGTCAAGACGGCACCGGGAAGGACACCCAAGCAAAATTGCTAAAAGACTATTATGAATCGCAAGGAGGAACTGTAGTCTCCTACGCAGAATCTGGCACCGCCAGCAAGAATCATTTTATATCAGAAATCGCGAAATTGAATTACGGCTCCGATCAGAACCTCGACCACCGCACAAGAGTGCTACTATACCTGGTAAATCGTTACGAGCAATGGCGCAGTCTTGCCGAGCCAGCCTTGAAAAAAGGCGACATAGTAATCACTACGCGCAACTGGTTCTCGACCTTAATCTACGAAGGCTATGGTGCCGGAGTTAGTAGATCGCTTATCATTAAACTGCATAAATTAGTCATGCCAGAACCATACTTTCATCCAGACAAAATTATTTTGCTTACATTAAACGAAGAGGAGCAGCAAAAACGTCTTGGCGCTCAGACCGACCAGAACTGGGACCGCAAAAAAGAAATTTGGAAATCAAAGGGCAATGTCTTCCAGCAGAAACTAAACCAAGCCTACCTTAAGGTGGCAAAAGAGTTTGATATTCGAACTATTGATGCTTCTGGGACCGTTGACGAAGTATTTGATCGTATTAAAGATTATTTGCAATAAATCAAAAATTTCATAAAAATGTGCTATAATGACTGTATAGCGATTCACAGTTGCCGTAAAAGGTAGCACCTTATTTATGCAAAACCATTAAAACAGAAAAATGGCATCGTAATGGGCCTCACTGTTTTAGTGGTTTATGCTACCAAGCAGCTGTGGATCGCACCCCTTGCGGTGCCATTTTTATTGCAACCATGACTCCGCAAATAGTTAATAATGAAAAGGAGTCATCATGAAGTGCCACAGTACCAACACAAATCGCAGTAGCAATTACAATAATATAAGTAGTAACATTGATAAAGGTTATTGCAATCATAACCATTTCATTGGCGGCATATTTCGTTATTTACGCAACCATAATCATAACAATGATTACCATAACCACTGCAAGCACAAGAATTATCCTAACCATGACAGCAATAATTCCCATAAGCCCCTTCATGGTATCAGTAGGCTTCTCACTTCACCTACTGATACCATGAATAGGTTTATTCTATGTTTATGCTTTATACTTACATTAAACTATATTATAAATATACTAAACCCTCATTATTCTTATGCTGATACTAAGTATTCTATTACTTATGA
>JAFWHP010000055.1 GCA_017515125.1 Candidatus Saccharimonadota bacterium
CTCACGCCTGATTATTTTTTACAACGTTTCGCCCGTTCATTACTCCGATCGAACATAGTTCGTCCGTCAGGCGTCAGTCAGTAAAATCAAATATATTTGATTTTACCGACTTCCTGGACGGTCAAGTTATCAGACTTGCTTACGCAAATCTGTAACTTTACTTCGTAATTCTCGGGGAAAAGTCGTAAAAAATAATCGGGTTCGTCACATGCTCATTCGCAGACAATCTATTTATATTACTTTTTACTATTAGCTTAAATTCTAGTTGCACGATTCGTGCATGTTGGGCGCTATAAATTATGCTCCAAGGCCGCAATTGCCGCAAACTATGTGCCAAAGCCAGAAATTTATTTGAAATTCGTCCTGAGATTGCACTTGTGGTTGGAAATAGGGGTGGGATATGTTATAATGTGGACAGAAACGATGGGTCGGGCGAAAAGCCCCTTTTTGCACATTTACATTTTAGAAAAGGAGGACTATGCAATATGTTATTCATGGTATGTAGGCTGGGTTTTGCAGTCATGCTCTGTACGTTTGCAATTATTGTCTACAATTTCTTCGATCTGCGAGGCCATGACGAAGGAACAGAACAGATGAAAGAACTGGCGGCAATAATTAGATCTGGATCTAAAACGTTTTTGAAACGTGAGTATCGTAGTATTGCTTTTGCAATGGTGGCTTTGGCAGTGAGTTTTTCGCTTGTCCAAGAGGTTTGGTCTGGCATATGTCTGTTGTTCGCAGGGTTGCTGATATTGATTGCCGAGGAGATTGCCATGCGTGCAGGAACTTACGGCAACGTGCGAACTACCAATGCCGCTCGCGTGACGCGTGCGATAAGTCGTGCGCTTCGCATTGCTACACTTGGTGGCAGCATCAGCGGATTTTCAGTAGTAGTATCTGTACTGTTTGGTATTATACCGCTTACCGTATATTGCTGGATGCAAGGACCTCTAACCATGGGAAGTGGTTTTTTGCTTTCAGATATGCAGACGAACGTAATGGGGGCTAGATTACTAGCTTATTCGCTTGGCTTTTCGATTACTGCTATCTTTAATCGTGTAGCTGGCGGTACTTATACGAAATCGGCTGATATTGGCAATGATTTGGTAAGTAAAGGTGAGTTTGGCCTTGAAGAAGACGATCCAAGGAATATTTGCTCAATTGCCGATCTGATTGGTGATTGTCTGAATGATCTGGCTGGCAATCTGTCGGATTTGGGCGAAAGTTATTGTGCGACCCTGATGTCTAGCATTGTAGTTGGAATTCAATGCTTCGATTATAATATTGGGCACTTGGAACTGGTAATCGCTTTCCCGATTTTCTTAGCAACTGCTGGTTTAATCGCTTCTGTAATCAGTATTATGTACATAATACTGAAGAATAAAAAACGTTATAGATGGGTACCGTTTACCGAGGCGGCTGAGGCTAAGAAAAAAGGCACAATCACCGAAGATATGCTTGCGGCATTAGAGCAAAATGTAACGCGTGAAGGCAAGCACTGCATCGAACTAAGAGTAGAGTATTCCGTAGATATAGATGATCCTGAGGCTGAACTGACTAAAGCAACTATCGTCGCTGCTATCATAACTGTCGTGATTGGTTTGTTTGGGACGTATATGCTATTTGGCAATACCAAGATTGACAGCTTTAGGTTTGGTTGGGCATCGCCTATGATAGCTGCGATTTTGGGTATTATTAGCTCGGTTGTGGTCGGCATGTTGACTGGCGTATATACGGATACAAAGCATAAATTCGTGAGGAAGATTGCGGAAAGCGCAAAGGAGGGCGCACCTTTTCCGCTGCTTGGTGGGCTTGCTCTTGGCAATCACTCGGCATTCTACCCAATGATTTTGATTGGAGTATCGATTATCGCCGCGTATATTTGTTGCGGATATTATGGTATTGCGGTAGCCGCCGTAGGAGTATTATCATTTGTTGGCGAAACAGTATCGATTGATGCTTTTGGGCCAATTGCAGATAATGCTGGTGGAATCGCGGAAGGTTGCGGGCTTGATCCAGAATTCAGGAAGATTACTGATACATTGGATGCTAGCGGTAATACTACCGCTGCGATTGGTAAGGGCAATGCGATTAGCGCAGCATCTTACTCAACGATTGCAATGATTACGGCGTTTATCGGAGTAGTGCCGAATCTTGATCTGAATTCGCCAGACACCCTAGTGGCGATGATTGGCGGATTGTTCTTTGGTGCAGCCGTAATCAGAGAATTCCTGTCTCGGCTCAATACAAATACGCTTGATTTGGCATACAAATTGACTGCTGAAGCCGAACGACAATTGCACGTACCTGGCGTAATGGATAAGATCATAAAACCTGATTATAATACAGCTATCCGGATGGCTAGCGATAACTCCATTACGTGTATGTATAAGTCTATAGTGCTGCCCGTCCTTTCGCCGCTGATTGTGGGCGCTTTAATGGGACCTGCGGCGCAATTAGGCTTACTGATTGGTGCAACTAGTTTGGCGGTTGGAGAAGCATTTGTAAATGGTAATGCTGGTGGCGCTTACGATAACGCCAAGAAGATGCTTGAGATGGGCTTGATAGAGGGCTTAGAAAAGCATTCTCCAGCACATATCGCGACTATTATATGCGATATGGTCGGCGACATCATGAAGGACGTGCTTGCAGTTAACTGCGATATATGTATCAAGATTATGGCCGTGGTATCGACTGCTTCCGCGTTGATGTTCTACCATTACAATCTATTGCATTTTTTGATGACTATCTGATCCATCGTTTCAACCCTCGGCCGAAATTTGGTCGAGGGTTTTTCATGTTATAATATATAATATGAGTAAAAAGAAATTGTTTACGGAAACTGAGCTACGCGATTTGTCGGCGGAAGAGGTTATTGAGAAAATCAAATACGAGAATTATTCTTTGCTTTCTTCGCTTGGTGCGGAAAACTTACGTAAGGAAATGGTGCCAGTTGGTAAGGTCTGCAATTCGGTAGTTAATTATTTGTTTGCGACATCAGGGTTAAGCGGAGATAATGAAAAGCATAATCTAGCCGCGCAACGAAAGTTAGTCAAAACTCTTTCTCGCATTGCTCCCGGATCGTATAGTGGTGTGCCGAAAAATTTGAAACATGGGCTAGTAGTTGGCTTTAATCATCCGTCGCTTGGCGAAATTGGGCGCATTATGACTATGAAAATTGATTTGATGGGGAGCAAGCTAACTTGTTTTCCGGTTAATCTTCCTTGGTATGAGGCTTTGGCGCCAAACTACGATAGAATTGCTCGTCTAGGATTTATCATCACGCCAACCATTACGCCATCTACTTGGAAGAAGATGAATCTAAAAGAAGGGACTGTACTTTTCGAGGCTGGCAGTCGACTCAAAAAAGAGTTTCGCAATCTATACACAAAGACTTCGCATGACATTGTAAAAAATGGCGGAGTAGTGTTTGTTGCACCATCTGCGACGAGGCAGGCGACGGTATTCAAAAACGAAGAAGAGTATGATGGTACGGAAGAAATAATCCCCACCATGTCAATGCTAGCGCTTAAGTTGTATTCAGATCCGGACATGAAATGTGATTTTTTGCCACTTGCAGTATTGCCACCAAAAAATTACAAGCGTGGGCTCAATATTCGCAAAAAGTATCGACTGATACCGGGCGAGTTAATGACGGCTGCTTATATCCGCCGCAAATACTTAAAGGAACCCGATACGAAACGTCTTGATGGTTTTGATTACGATTTTCATAAACGAATTGCAGAAAAATTACCGAAAAAGTTTTGGTATTAGATATTGAAGTTTTTGATGCTCAAAAAGTATATTTTTTTGATTTTTTATGCTAAAATAGAATAAGCATTATGGAAGAAGAATATATTTATCATCCTTTAGAAAATATCGAAGACGTAGATTTGTTTTACGAAGCGGTGGAACGTCAGCATTTAACTAAAGCCATTTCTGATGAAAGACCTTATACTTATTGGACGATTGAGCTATACGACCAGAAAAACGGCATTCGCGGCGGTGGCGGGCTAGGTATTTTAGCGGCCGATACCAGACGAGTGGCTGAAAAACTCGGGATACCATTTGTACTTATAACACCGTTTTATCCGTACGAAACTAGGCAAGTTATAAAAGATGGCCAGGTATTTGATGAATACTTACCGGTAGATTATCATGATTTTGGTTTTCGTAAGGTTGATACTGTGGTGATTAAATGTTGCGGTGACATATGTAAGCTTGACGTTATCGAAAAAAAGTTTAATCACACGAGGATTTTGGCTATTACCGAACCGAATTTTAGAGAGCTTTATGCTGATGCGAGTGGGTCAGATCATAGATTATATCAGGAAGTTTCGCTCGGATTTGGCGGATATGTCGCGTTGAAACTCATAGGTTTGAAACCGGCAATTATTCAGCTTAACGAAGTGGCGACTTTCTTTGCGGCACTTGCTCGGCTTGATGAACTGGTACGAAATGGAATGGATTTTTACGAGGCAGTTGTATATACGAGGAAGCACACTCTATACACGAATCATACTTTGGTGCAGGCGGCAGAGGCAGAGTTTTCCTATGAACAGTTCGAACGTTATGTTTTTCCTAATTTGAAGTCAAAAGCAGTCAAAAGGTGGCTTTCTGAAAAATTTGAAGATGGAAGGATTAAATTATCTTCTATTACGATTGAAATCGCAGAGCTGAAAAGTGGGGTATCTAAATTACACGCTAGGGTTGCAAACTATCATGATGTAGCCGGAAATAAAGTAAAGTTTCGGGCAATTACAAATGGCATTGATATGGATACCTGGGTACTTCCGGAAATCATGAGGTATTATCATGACACCGAGGTGTTGGATGACGTAAATTTGCCGACCATCAATTATGCCGAGCGGCTAGAATCCCTGACGGTCGAAGATATTGTTAGATGTAAAAATCGTGGTAGGGAAGTACTAAATGAGACTTTGCGTAACCGCCCAGACCATCACGGGAAGATACTTAATTTCAGCGAAGATGATTTCATTTTTGATTTTAAGCGACGGTTTGTCGATTACAAAAGGCCCGATTTGCCGTTTCGCGACATTATGCGGCTGAGGAGTATACTGGAAGAACGTGGCGCACATTATATTTTGACTGGCCGGGTTCATACTGGCGACCAGAGAATGTCTGGGATTTTGGCGGACATCTTGCGACGAGTCGAAGCGGACGATTATCTAAGAGAGCATGTGCATTATATTGCAGATTATGACGAGAATTTGGCTTACGCACTATCGGTCGGGTCAAATGCTGCTGTAAATGTGCCGATTGTCGGGCTTGAAGCTTGCGGAACGTCCTGGATGAAAGATGTAGCTAACTTTAATGTTTTGATTTCTACGCATGACGGCGGAGTGGCGGACGGTTCAGTTAATTCGTATTTGAATGTCGGAGGTAGCGACGAGAGCGAGGAGCTGAATATGCTTTATCAAAGGATGGAAGAAGCGATTTCTATTTGGCAGAATGATTTTGACCTTGAAGCTGCCATTCGATCACAACTTATTGAGTTTTTGCCAGTGATTTCTGGAACCAGGATGCTAAGAGATTATCTTGACTTTCTATTCCCAGTGTAGTATACTATTGACAAGTCTGGTATCAGACTTTTTTGATACCGATATTAAGTAAAGGAGTAAGATGGCGAAAGTTACAAAAATCAAGGCTAGCGATTCTTCTAAAAAAGAAGTCGAGACTAGCGAGCCGACAATTACTCGCAAGAAAGTTGTCGTGAAAGACAAAAAAACAGATAAAATTAAGCAGCGTGAAAGAAAGCTGGCCGAAAGACAGTTAAATGCTGCGCCGTCGGGAAAATCAGGAAAGAAACCGTTTATACTGATTCGTCCTTTTGTGTATCTCGGTAGATATTTGAAGGAATCCTGGCACGAGTTAAGGCAAGTCAGATGGCCGAACGCTAAAGCGACTTGGAAAATGGTACTAGCAGTAATAATTTATACAGCATTGTTTATGGTAATTATTCTACTACTAGATATGTTCTTTACTTGGTTATTTAATTTAATTTTAGGAAAGGGATAAAATGGCGGTAAACAGATATGATGATACTAGAGCGTGGTATGCGATTTCGACTTATTCTGGCTACGAGGACAAAGTAGCGGATTCGATTAATCAACGCGTAAACACTGCGGAAATGGCAAACAAAATTTTTGAGGCAATCGTGCCAAAGGAAAAGCAGATTGAAATTAAAAATGGCAAGCGAAAGATTGTAGATCGCAAGATTTTGCAAGGGTATGTGCTTGTCGATATGCGTCTTTCTGACGAGACATGGTATATCATTCGCAATACCCCCGGCGTAACCGGTTTTATCGGGACTGGAACTCAGCCAACTCCTGTTTCCGAAAAAGAGATTCGCAAAATAAAGAAACGTATGGGCGTCGAAGATCCGAAGTTTTCAGTTAAATATGAAGTCGGAGAGGTGGTATCGATTACGGATGGTCCATTCAAAGGATTTGATGGATCAATTTCGGAAATTGACGCAGCAAAGGGTAAGCTCAAGGTAATGGTTTCTATGTTTGGACGAGAGACCCCGGTAGAGCTTGATGCTTTGCAGGTCAAGCAGCTAAACTAAATGTCTCGTTGCATAATTCGCAGTATTTCGGGAGCTCCGCAATGTGGTAATCTGCTGCCTTCGGCAGATTGTTACGTCGTCAGAAGACTGAAAAACAAGTTTTTCGTCTTCTTCCTTCTGACAATTGATTTTACCACATTGCTCCGCCCCTACGGCGGCAAAATGTAAAATTTTGCCTTTATGTCCCTCAATACTGACGAATTATGCAACAAGGTCAAACTAAAGCTATTTACTTTTGTTTGATTTATTGTTATAATAATAGCGTTACGCACTAGAAAGGGATTTTATGGCAGAAAAGAAAGTTATTGGGAATCTAAAACTACGGATTCCGGCAGGAAGAGCGACGGCTGGGCCCCCAGTTGGTTCAACGCTCGGTCAGTGGGGACTCAATATGATGGAGTTTATTAATCCATTTAATGAGGCGACGAAGGATTTGATGGGGAAGAACGTAATCGTTCATATTCGTGTTTTTGAAGATAGAACTTTCGACTGGAAGTCTTTAGGGCAACCAG
>JAFWHP010000003.1 GCA_017515125.1 Candidatus Saccharimonadota bacterium
GACGACTTTGGCGCAAGCGAAGGAAATTCGTCGCTCGACGGAAAAATAAATTTCGATGGCTCGGAAAGGCGGCCTAGCAAATCGACAACGTATTATTGCGAGAATGAATGATTTGGAGTGTGCAAGCATCTTGATGGATGTGATTGCTCCACAGATTAAGCGCGATTCTGGCTATCTCAGAATTGAGAAGGCAGGGTACAGGCGTGGCGATAACGCAGAGATGGGTACGATTAGCTTTGTAGATGATATTGATTTCGAGAAAGCCGCTAAGCCAGAAAAGGAGGATAAATAATGAAAACTTATTCTCAGAAGGCAAGTGAAATTAAGCGCGAATGGTGGCTAATTGATGCATCTTCTATGCCGTTAGGTAAATTGGCGGTAGTAATTGCCGACAAACTAATGGGGAAATCAAAAGTTACTTATACGCCGCATATCGATAACGGCGACTATGTCGTAGTCGTGAATGCGAAGAATTTGGTTGTGACTGGCGATAAGATGGTGCAGAAAAAGTACTATCGGCACAGTGGTTACCCTGGTGGCTTAAAAGAACTTAAACTAGAAGAAGTAATCGAAAAGGATGCCGCTCGAGCAATTCGTGAGGCTGTTAAGGGAATGCTTCCTAAAAATAAATTATCGGCGGAGCGAATGAAAAGATTGCGTGTTTTTGATGGTGCTGAGCATGATCATGAGGCGCAAAATCCCCAATCAATTCTGAAGGAGATTAAATAATGGTAGCAACAAAGAAATATACCTATGGGCTAGGGCGACGCAAGTCGGCTACGGCTACGGTTCGTTTATATGCTGGAAAAGGCGAGATTACGATTAATGATAAACCAGCATTGGAATATCTTTCTGGTAATAAGACCTATTTGGCGGAAATTACAGATCCGTTGGCAGTTGCTGAAAAGCAAAAAGAATTCGATATTACTGTGCTGGTCAAAGGTGGTGGTTTGGCTGGGCAGGTTGATGCAATTAAACTTGCAATTTCGAAGGCATTAGTAACTGAGGCGCCTGATCTTCGTCCGATACTCAAGAAGCTAGGATTCACTTCTCGTGATCCGAGAGAAAAAGAACGAAAGAAATACGGTCTTCGCTCGGCAAGAAAGAAAGAGCAGTTCAGCAAACGTTAAAATTGCGGATTCTTTCTCGGGGGCGTCGGAGAAGATTGATACTAAAATAAGCCCTTTACGGGGCTTATTTTAGTAGGTTGATTTTTTGTCTTTTTTGAGGTATAATGGAGTTATAGAGTTGTTTTAGGGATGGGTTGTTTAAAACAAACATATGGGGCGTTAGCTCAGCTGATAGAGCGCGGCATTCGCATTGCCGAGGTCGCGGGTTTGATTCCCGCACGCTCCACCAAGAGGACTTTCAACCTCGACTTAGTATAATGATTTTATCTCGATATAGCCTTTCAGGGCTATTTTTGATGTAAATAGCATTATATACTAGGGATGGGAAAATCCTTGGCAAGGGATTTAACCTCATCTCGGAGCTGAGAGATTTCTTTGGCGTAATCGGTAGTTAGAACTGATAGAGTTTCGGCTTTTTGGCAGAGAATGGCAATTTCTTTCATCCAGTCGGCGATTTTTTGCATTTCGGGTTCTTTTAGCCCGCGAGTGGTGATGGCTGGAGTGCCGAGGCGAACTCCGTCTGGGTTGAAAGCGCCGCCAGTATCGCCAGGAAGAGCGTTGGCGTTTAGAGTGAGTCCAATAAGGTCAAGGGCTTTTTCGTAGAATTTGCCGGAAATGTTATAACTCTTTTTGATGTTGATGAGAATAAGATGGTTCTCCGTACCTCCGCCTTGGAGATAAAAGCCGTTTTTTTGAAGGCTTTTTGCTAAAGCTTTAGCGTTTATGACTGTTTGGGATGCGTAGTTTCGGAAGTCTTCGGACATTGCTTCGGCAAAGCAGATGGCTTTGGCGGCGATAATATGCTCTAACGGGCCACCTTGGGTGCCGGGAAAGACGGCTTTGTCGATTAAAGTAGGGATATTCGCGAGGACTTTTTCTTTAACTTTTTTCAACGGGGAACTGACCTTTCCTTTTGAAAGAATGAGTCCACCGCGAGGGCCACGAAGAGTTTTATGAGTAGTAGTTGTCATGACGTTGAAGTCGAAATCTAGGGGATTGGGATGAATCCCGGCGGCAATAAGTCCAGCAACATGGGCCATGTCGGCCATTAAGAGTATCTCGTGACCCCATTTTGTTTCGGCTTTTTGACGAATTAGGCTTACGCGTTTAAAATCGGGAATTTTCATGAAAGCGGAATAACCTACGAGTATTAATTTAATGTCGTTTTCTAGTGCTAATTTTTCTATTTCATTATAGTTTAAGTCGCCATCTTCTGTGGTGCCATAGGGGATAAAATTGTAAATATGGGCGCTACGAGTGACTGGGGAGCCATGAGTGAGGTGTCCGCCATGGCCGAGATTCATGGCGAGAATATTGTCGCCTGGCTCGCACCAAGCAAAATAGACGGCTTCGTTGGCATTGGCGCCAGAATGGGGTTGGACATTGGCATGATCGGCATGGAAAAGTTTGCAGGCTAGAGAGATGGCGAGGCGCTCAATGCGGTCGACGTTGACTTGGCCTCCGTAATAACGGTAGTTTGGTAAGATTTTTTCGGAGATTTCCTCGGCGCTCCATTCGTTTAATCCCTCAAAACTAGGATAGCCTTCGGAGTATTTATTGGTTAGGACTGAGCCCATGGCTTTTAGGATATCTTTACTGACATAGTTCTCGCTCGGAATTAATTCTAGGCCTTCGCTTTGGCGGGTTTTTTCTTTTTCTATTAAATTAAATATTAAATCTTTCATGTTAATCCTTTCTGGTTGAGCCAATAATTTGTTTTCGTATCGATTAATCGAAAAATGTAAATTGTCCTCGAAACCTTGCTTTATTATGGTTTTTTTATAGCTAGAGGAATTAAATGCAGGAAAAAAAGTATCGGCAGAGGGATTTGACGCGTCAAATTCGGTAAGATAGAGAGTTTTGGCATAGGGAAGAAGTTCGAAATAAAGCATGCCACCACCGATAACGAAGATTTCTTCGTCGGTGTCTTTGTTTTGGTCGATAAAGTCCGAAAGATTAGTGATTGACTGATCGGCACCTTTCACTTCGTGGCGGGAGACAACGATATTCTCGCGATTTTTTAGTTTGCCGGGTAATGACTCCCAAGTTTTGCGTCCCATGAGGATTTTGTGATTTATGGTCTTTTCTCGAAAAAAACGCATATCTTCTTTGGCGTGAAAAAGTAGTTTGCCATTTTTACCGAGTTCGCGATTTTTACCTATAGCGGCTATAAGACTAAACATGACTACTCCGTAACGGGCATCTTGATAACGCCTAGATGCTCGTAGTTTTCTAATTTAATATCCTTCAACGCGCGGGAATTATCGAATTTATAAAAATCTTTGATTTCGGGATTAAGCCAGAGTTTAGGCGGATTTGGCAGGGTGCCAGTTTTTATAGCCTCTTCGTAGCGAGCAATTTGCTCTTTGATGCCGTCAATTTGGTTTTCGTAGATATGGGCGTCATTGGTAATAAATGTAAATTGGCCGGGCTTGGCGCCGATAACGTGTGCGATTAGATAGTTAAGCATGGCGTACTGGACGACATTGAATGGAAGCCCAAGAGGAACGTCGGAGGAGCGAGAAGTAACGAGAAGGTTAAGATGATTATCTATGAGGTTCCATTGAGTGTTCCAGACACAGGAAGGCAGTGCGGCGGTTTCAAGCCATTCGTTTTGCCATAAAGATAGTACCATGCGGCGGTTGCCTGGATTATGCTGTAAAGTTTCGATTAAATTGTCGATAAGGTGGTAACGATTTACGATCCAGCCATAGGCAGTACCGATAGTATGGGCAAAATTGGTCTCGGGCTCGGTGGGGTGTTTATCTTTGAAGATTTGATTAAAATTGCGGCCTTGATATTCGCCGGAGTCGGAGATTTCCCATTCATTCCAGATCTTGATGCCGCGTTCTTTTAGCCAATTAACATCATTGGATGCGGCTTGATAAATCCAGAGGAGTTCTAGAATAGCAGTTTTCCAGCCAACTTTTTTAGTGGTTAAGATAGGGAATTCTTCTTCTAAATTAAACTGAAGGACTTGATGAGGGAGCCGGATGGTGCGAGCTTCGGAGGTCGCCTGGGCGGCATGATCTGGGATAGCCGATACGACAGAGCTGCTTCTCTTGTCGGATTTTTGATAATTAGTAATACTCTCGCCGTTTTTTAGAATATTGCGGCATAGATTAATGTATTGGTCGTCGAATTTGCTCATGTTGCCTCCGTTTTATATTATTATATCATATTTTATTGGTTACTATGGAAAAGCATGAAAAAGCCCCCATTCTCATGGGGGCAGGAGGGACTTATCAATAGTCTATTTCGCGCCATTTATACCATTTACCACGTACAAACAAAGTAGTAATGACGAGAATGGCGGTAAAGAAACCAGTTTCGTCGTATTGATACATTTTGCGGTCACGCAAATAGTCAATAGTCCAAAGCTCAGACAGCAGATAACCGATTCTTTCTCCGTCTTGAATTGGGTATTCGCAGAGCTCCATGTTGCGGACGCACTGCTTTGAAAGCCCAGAATCTTCGGGAAAGGCTATATGGTAGACCTTCTTGCTGTCATAGCAGAGAGTAGAAATGATGGCAGAAAGTTTATCGGCCAAATATAAGATACGTCCCAGTGTAGTATCTTTCTCCTCCATGCTATGGAGAATTGCATAGGATTTCTCGAATTGCGTAAAACTTGTTACGTGCTGGAGCGATTTATAATGCTCGAAATAGGCCTCTTCCTCGCGGCGTTTTTTGGCTTCGTCGCGTTCGCTGTTGCCGGAAGTATTCCCCGTAACGCTCTTGGGTAAA
>JAFWHP010000056.1 GCA_017515125.1 Candidatus Saccharimonadota bacterium
CTTTCCGAAACAATATGAAACTCGCCCGATAAAAATCACAACAGTCGCGAACCGAGAGCCCGGACAGTACCGGGTCGAGGTTCAGCCCGACCTGTTGTAATTTTTATGCGGCGAGAGTTTCACTGTTTCGGAAAGTTATAGACTAGAGCTAAGTTTGCAAGAACTCTTAACCGCTCCCCCACCCGTCATCCCTCCGCAAACTGCGAATTATATAATTCTGCATAGAATCCACCCGCTTTTAAGAGCGAATCGTGGTTCCCTTGCTCCACTACCGCTCCATCTCGCATCACTAAAATCAAATCCGAATTCCGAATTGTCGACAGCCGGTGCGCAATTACGAATGAGGTCCGCCCCGAGGTAAGCCTTTCGAAAGAATCCTGAATCAATTGCTCCGTTCTCGTATCGACGTTCGACGTCGCTTCGTCCAAAATCATCATTGATGGGTTTGTCACCATTGCTCTCGCAATCGTGATCAACTGCTTCTCGCCCGCCGAAATATTATCAGAGTCTTCCGAGATTTCTGACCTATAACCGTTAGGCAGGGCTTCGATAATGTGATTTACGTTTGACGCTTTTGCCGCTCGCTTTATGTCGTCAAGCGAAGCCGATAGTTTTCCGTATCGCAAATTCTCTTCTACGGTTCCTGAGAATAGCCAGGTATCCTGCAGGACCATGCCAAACATCTGCCGGACATCCGATCGTTTCATTTCTCGAATAGGTACCCCATCAATCGAGATATATCCAGATGTCGGCTCGTAAAACCGCATCAGAAGGTTAATCAGAGTTGTCTTTCCTGCACCAGTCGGCCCAACAATCGCAACCTTCATTCCAGGTTTGACGCTAACTGAAAAATTGCGAATTACCGGCCGGTCTGGCAAGTAACCGAAACATACGTCGTGGAATTCAACCTCGCCCTTTACTTTCGCAATCTCCCGCGCCGGCGATACGTCCGGTTCTTCCTCCGGCTCGTTCAAGAATTCAAAAATTCGCTCACTCGCCGCCAGCAAAGACTGCAAAGTTGAAGTCGTCGAAGCAATTTCTGTAATCGGCCGATTAAACCGCGATACGTATTCCACGAAAGCTTGAATATCGCCGATATTAATTTGCCCTTGAACTACGAACGAACCACCTAGTGCGCATACTGCTACATAGCCAAGATTCGTAAAAATATGTGTAACTGGAAACGATAAGGACGAAAATATTTGTGCTTTTCTCGAAACTGTAGTCAACTTTTCATTCGTTCGGCTGAAATCCGCCATGGCATCATCTTCGTAGGAGTTGGACTTAATTACTACCTGTCCAGAATAATCTTCCTCAATCTCGCTATTTAGAATGCCTAAAGTCTTTTGTTGCTCGCGGAAATACTTTTGCGCAAATCGCATAATCCGTCCCACCACTACGACCGAAATAGGGACTACCACAAATGTGATTAAAGATAATGGCACCGAAATCGTCAGCATCACAATCATCACTCCGACGAGGGTCGTTAGCGACATTGATACATCCGCAATTTCCTGCGACATTGAAGTTGTCAAGACGTCGACGTCATTTGACATCCTAGACAGAGTATCGCCGTACTGATGCTTATCGAAATACGCTATGGGCAATTTCGCGATTTTATCCAAAATAGCCTCGCGTAGCTCCTTTGTGTATTTTGCTGATACTACCGCCAAGATATAGGCCTGCGCATAGCTAAGCAAGGCCGATCCAGTAAACAACGCGGTTGCCAGTATCGCCTTTAAGCCTAGCGCCGACCAATCAATCTCGGGATACGAATTTACGGCGATTGTCGTCATGTCCCCTAGAATCTTTGGAATAAAAAGTCCCAGAACAGCCGAACCAACGGTCAGTGCTACAGAACTCCAAATTCCTAATCGATATTTTCGAATCGATTTCAAAAAGATTTTAAATGAACCCCACATACTCTTTGGTTTCTCGCCTTTGCCGGTTGCTTTAGGCATATTCTACCTCCCCAGCGAATCCTTTCGTATCTCCGCTGTCACCGACCCCACTGGCTGTTTTTGCGCCGTCAGATTCTATCCTTTTACTACTCTTCTCATTGACGTTTTTCTTGCCCCCATCATTCTTCAGCCTTTCCGCTTTGCTCATTTCTGTCGCAAATTCCTTATCCGAATATTGCGATTTCACGATTTCTTGGTAAACTTTACATTTCGCCAACAGCTCAAAGTGTCGTCCCTTGCCTACAATCTTGCCGTTGTTAAGCACTATGATCTGGTCTGCATCTTTAATCGTCGATACTCTCTGCGCTACAATCAGGACTACAGAATCAGTCGTTACTTCAGAAAGCGCCGCGCGCAACTTTGCATCCGTTTTCATATCAAGTGCAGAAAACGCATCATCAAATACGAAAATATCCGGCTCCTTACATATGGCTCGCGCAATCGAAAGCCGCTGTTTTTGACCACCCGAAACATTTGTTCCGCCCTGCGAAATCTTAGAATCGTACTTTTTCGGCATTTTTTCAATGAAGTTTTCGGCCTGCGCAATACGCGCTGCTTTACGCATCTGTTGGTCTGAAGACGACGGCGCTCCAAACTTAATGTTCGAACATACTGTCCCCGCAAATAACATTCCACGCTGCGGCACAAGTCCAATTCTTCGCATTAAATCTTCGCGATTATATTCCGCAATCGGTACTCCATCAATTAATACTTCCCCACTCGTCGCCTCATAAAATCTTGGCACTAAATTAACTAAAGTTGACTTGCCGGAACCTGTCGAACCAATAAAAGCCGTTGTTTCTCCCGCCACCGCCTTAAATGAAATCGAATCCAAAACCTTCTCTTCCGCTCCAGGATAGCGAAAATCCACATTCCGAAATTCAACCGAAGACCGCTTTTCTGGCAAACCATTGGTCTTTTCTTTCCAACGAATTTTCGGCACTTTCGTCAGCACCTCATTGATCCTGTTTGCAGAAACGTTCGCACGAGGCAGCATTACGAATAGTATCGACATCATGAGGAACGACATCATGACATGAGTAACGTATTGTACGAAGGCTGTCATATTCCCAAGGTATGCAAAATCCTTTGTTAGAAGCGAAATCCCAATCCATGAACAAAGAAGCGTTGTCCCATTGAAAATAATATTCAGAAGCGGGTTTTGAAGCTCCAAAATCTTGTCAATATAAACAATCAATTTGGTCAGCTCGTCATTCGTCTTTACGAACTTTTTCTTTTCCAACTTCTCATTGTTAAACGCCCGAATTACCCTAAGACCAGTCAAATTCTCGCGCGTCAGTAACGTCACTTTATCTACCAACGTCTGAAATATTTTAAACTTCGGGATTACGAGCGACATAATAAGCACTACCGATCCGAGTATCCCCGCTGCTCCTACTAGAATAATCCACGACATATCAGGCGCTGTCTGGATTGCCATCACGACCGAAATAATACAAAATAGTGGCGCCCTAAGCATCATTGACAAAATCATAATCATCACTGATTGAACTTGATTCACATCATTGGTTGTCCGCGTCAAAAGCGAAGCGGTACTAAAATCTTTCACATCTAAAATATCAAAACTCAGGACTTTAGCAAAAATCTCAGCCCTGAGGTCCCTCGCAAACGACGTACCGACTCGTGCTGAAAAATAACTCGATATTAGCGAAGCCCCGGCCGATAAGGCCGCGAGTCCAATCATTACTAAACCAACCCGCCAAATATAATCAGTATTCCCGGTCACAATGCCGTTATTGATAATATCTGCCATAAGAGCTGGTAGCTGCAAAGTTGTATAGACCTGCACACCTGTAGAAAACACGAGTATTGCCACCTGCCACCAATATGGTTTCAAAAACCTAAATAGTTTAAACATATTTACCCATTATACACCATTTTAGTTGCAAGTTCCAGCTTTTAAGTCCTTAACTAGCCCTCTCGCTTTTAGATAATGCTCTAGAGAATCGTATTTTCCGTTATTGTATTTCCCTGTCGCAATTTCCGTTGCTGGCCCTACCCCCACATAGCGGTAATGCCATGTTTCAAATAGCCCCGTTGAGCCATTCTCGTCTACGTTTAAAGGTGCACTCATAGGTCCACCGGCCCATTCTTCTGGAAATCTATCAATAAAACCATATTTATAAGAATTAGCATAAAGCCACTGCCAGTCAATATGCTGCGGATAAGTATCCGTATCGAGCGACGAGCCATAAGCTGTATCGACTAGGTCGCAAGTTAGTCCTGTATGATGGTCGGAGGTTCCAGTCGCCGCGCAGAGTCGACCACAATTCGTCCCTCTCGCTCGATAACAAGAAAAAGTCGTAAAGGTATGCCCCGGATATTCCGCCTCGTACGCTTTAACCATTTCATTCAAGTGCCTTGCTGCCTCTGCATCTAATAAATTATCGCCATTATAAGCATTTCCTTCTTGTATTCCATAAAGAGACGATACGCTGACCAGCTCGGCTCGCCTAGCATCAATAAAACTGGTGTCGACCGTAAAATTCGGGTTAATAAGCATCAAATATTCCAAGCCAATCGTACAATTTGACGACGAAACATTAGTTACCGGGCTAGCTGTGACAAAACTCTCAGTCGATTCTTCAGGTTCATCTTCGACAGTCTCCGCTACTGCGTTTGCTTCGCTATTATTTTTGTCCGAGTCGTCGCTTATTTCATTCTCCCCAGCGTTATCAGTTTCTTTATTAAGCTCAGCGATTACTCTGTCCGATTTCCATCCGAAACAATGCGATAATCTCTCGCCGAAACTTGGCTCTAGCGTAAATTCCTCTGCTTCGACAGCGATTTCGTATTTATAATCGCCAATCTTTACGCTCAAAATTCCGCTTCGCACATCATCTTCCGACATACTGAGCTCAATATTCTTTTCCGCCCCTTGCCAATTTACGACCTTCAGATCTTCTTTTAGTCGAATCGGTATTTGTCCCGTCCACCAGCTATCGTAGTATCCGATAATCTGCCCAGCGGTCGCAACGACTTCTTCTTTAATCGAGTTTTGTACCGCTACCGCAATCTCCAAACTATAATTAAACGATTTGGTGCGTGTCGCCGCATCAAGCAAAGCAATCGTCACTACATGCTCGCCTTCCATATACCCCGAAACTAAGCAATAACCAGAAACATCCCCGATAAATCCTGTTTTTACTCCAATGATTCGATTCATGCCCAGAATTTTATTGGAGTTCTCGATCAGTCCCGCCACCGGTACTTCATAAGATTTGAGTCCCACAATTTCCTTTAGCACCGGCTCGGCCAATACTAAGGCTCCAATTTGCGCCA
This sequence comes from Candidatus Saccharimonadota bacterium, assembly GCA_017515125.1. GTDB lineage: Bacteria > Patescibacteriota > Saccharimonadia > Saccharimonadales > Saccharimonadaceae > Nanosyncoccus. The sequence goes on from JAFWHP010000056.1 coordinate 5,265, forward strand.
GTTCCCCCGCTGTACTAGTAGTGGCAGAATCATACCCACTCGCATCTGGCCCAATCGTTGTATTTGAAAAGCCTAATTCGGAAAGCATTTCGGTCGCATACTCGCGGTAATTCTCTAAAGACCCAAATGCCCAAATCGCTAACGCATCTGCCATGTTATTTGACGAAGCTAAAAATACAGAAACTAGCGCATCATACTCCGAAATCTCTTCGCCTAATCTAACCGCAGTATTCGAACCGTTGTGCGTGCGATACCAGCTATATCTCCCCATCATCTCCTCGGTAATTGTTATTGTTTCGCCCTTTTCTCCCGGACCGAAAGGTTTTTCTCTCATTATCGCTAGCCCTAGAATCATTTTTGCCGTACTGGCGGTTGGTTGAATCTCAGTTTCGCTAACCCCTGCCACAACTTGACCATCAATAGCTACGGCGTATTTCTCAGACAGCCCATCAACCAGTCCAATTTTATTGCCCTCTGCTAAAGCGAAACTGCTTTTCATCTCGAGCCCAGCTTCCATTGTAGCCATCCGAATCGTCAACCAAGTCAAAAATCCTATGAACAGCGCCAAGCTAAAGAGTATCGGCCATTTCGTCCACCACTTCATTTTCTTCCACCGCACCAAAATTCCGTCCCCTCTTCGCCGACGAGCTTGTTTCTCCTTACTACTTTTTTGCACTTGCACGCTCTTCCTTCTTTCTTTCCAAATGCATTCGGAAGTAGATAATCGGCCCCATTATAATATAGATATAGTAAGAGAAGAATCGCCAGACCAGCATTGCCCAAAAGATATATCCAGACGACAACGCCGAAAACACCACATAGAAAGTCCCCTCCGCCGCACCGGCATTGCCTGGCGTAGGCACGAAATAGACTGCCGAAGTGACCGCCACCGTTGTGACAAAACATGGCAAAAAGTCAACATTCCCTCCAAAAGCCGTCAAAACAAAAAACGGTATCATAGATATGAGCACATGAAAAACTACCGAAATAACAATTGTTTTGATGAATAATCCTTTAGTCTTTAGAATCTTTCGTACGCTCCTGGCATACTCGTTCACTTCGCTTTCGGTTTTCTCGATCGCCTTCTTTTTGTTCTTGACAATATGCATTTTAAAAAGCAGTTTAACGAAACCACCGATTATTTCAGTAGTCGCTTTTGGCATAAACGTCGCAATCATCACCACCACTGGCCAAAAGGCATAGAATAATAGTCCAAAGCAAGCCGTCCCTATCAGCACTGCATTATTAATCGAAAGACTGCCAATCAGAAAACAAACAACCGCAATCATAATAAAGCCGATTTGCCCCGAAATCATCCCAAAAAGTGGAATCGCAGTCGAAACTCCATTCGGTAGGTTGCTATTCTTCCGCATGTAATATATTTGAAATGGTTGTCCGCCTACTGCAGCCGGCGTAATATTGTCGTAGTATCGCCCAAGCAACACCGTTCTCCGCGCCACTTTGCGCGCCCGCTTCCGGTTGAATTTCGCCTTGTCTAGCGACATTTCATACATCATAAGTACGTATTTATGAATTTCCAACGTTATAGCAACGACAAAACAAAGCGTAGCCGGAATTAGAAACCACCAATTTATCTTAACTTCCGACAGTGCGACCGCGTTCGCCGAGTTCCCAAATTCCGAAAAAGCCGTTATTGCAATCACTGCAACATTAATCAGGATGAAAAGAATAATCAAAAAAGGTTTTTTAAAAATCTTTTTAGGCACTAATTTTCGATTATCAATATCTGGAGCTCCACTTTTTTGAGCCTGCTTTTCTTCCACCATCCCTTGCCTAATCTCTTAACGCCTTCAAGTTGGGATATTCTTCAACAAGCACTCGGATGCATCCCGCAATTGGAATTGCGATAATGGCTCCAAGCAGGCCAAACATATAAATGCCAATCGTCACGGCACACAAAATCAATAATGGGCTGAGCTTTAGGGCGTTTCCTTGAATCTTCGGCGCAATCAAGTTGTTCTCGATTTGCGAATATAAAATGTAAACTACTGCGAAAATCCCAGCCGCAAGCGGTGACGAGAAGAATAATAACACCGTCACAAGCATCCCGCCGATGAATTGACCAAACATTGGAATTAGGTAGAAAAGCATAGTAATCATGCCCATTGGTATGGCCAAACTCGGAGATAATTCCAGGAATAGCGAAAGGCAAAACACGATAAAGCCAGAAGCGAGGCCGTCAATCATTGCAACGAAAACTTGCCGAGAAACATATGTGGATACCACGTCTGCCATTTTTACAATTATTCGATGAAAAGTCATGCTCCGCTCTTGCTCTTTTCCGTGCGCCGCCAAGCTACTTACCAATGATTTCATGATGTTCGGGCCCTCAAGCAAGAACAATAGCGTCAATATTAAGACTAAAACAACTTTCATGACAATATCGGCAATCCCGCTTACGCTCGAAATTAGATTATTTCCGACGAACCCAAGTAGATTATTAGAAAGCGAATTAATTGCATTCATAATCTCATTGCGTAAATCACTAATGCCAAAATTCCGCCCAAATTCATTAACCCCATTCCAACCGCCAAAAGTTTTCTCAAATGTATCCGGGAAGTTGTGGACGAATTTGGCGGTTTCATTGACTACGACTGGCCCAATAATCGCCACAATCGCACCAATCGCTAGTACCACTATAAGATAAGCGAAAACTGCTGACGAAGTCTGGTGCGCCTTACTGCGTCCGAAATGCCTCGTGAAGAATCCATTAACCTTTCTGACCAACGGCTTCAGCGCCAGCGCCAAGAAAATCGACGCCCCGATTATTATCAACCCAGTCATGGCTTTGAAGATGAAAAAGATCAGCAAAACAATACCAATCGGCACTAGCCAAAACTTTATAAAAGTTTGCAAATCTGTTTCAATCCGTTTCGCCATGGACCTCCTAAAATCTTCTAATATCTCTATTATAGCACATCTTTATAAGCAACGCCATAGTTTTTGTATCCGAAGCTACTGTTTTGGCCCTAGAGCAAAATCGACGGCTTATGTCAGAGTGAAGCCTCTGGAATGTGCGAATTGCGCGACAAGTCCCACTGAAGACCGCTGTTTCTAAATTGATTATTTGCTAAAATATGATAGAATAATCGTATGTTAGTTTCAGATTATAGCTACGATTTACCAGAAGAGCGAATTGCTAAGTTTCCGCCAAAAGAGCGCGGTTCCACTAGGCTCTTGGTTTTAGATCGAAAAACCGGCGCCACGAAAGATTCTTTTTATCGTAACCTCGATAGTTTTTTGAATCCTGGCGACGTTTTAATTTTAAATGACACTCGAGTCATGCAGTCGCGCTTGTTTTGCGAGCTAAAAGACGGCCGAAAGCGTGAGCTTGTCGTGCTCGAAAAACATGGCGACGAGCCAGAGCGTGTCATGTATCGCGGCAAGCTCCATGCAGGCGACGAATTAAGAATAATCCCTCAAGAATCAAGACCCAAACCCGACGAAATATCAGGCGAAACGATTCTGATCAAAAGCATTCTCGGCAATGGTATAGCTGAAGTAGAGTCTCACATGCCGCTTGCCAAACTCGCCGAATTATATGGTACCGTTCCTCTACCTCCCTATCTTCATCGTGACGCTACGGACGACGACAAAAAACGTTACCAGACCGTTTGGGCAAAGCATATGGGTTCTGCTGCCGCCCCTACCGCCTCGCTCAATATGACTGAGGATCTGTTAAACCGACTTCAGCAAAAAGGCGTAATCGTAAAATATCTTACCCTCCACGTCGGTCTCGGCACCTTCCTCCCGATTAGAACCGACAAAATCGAAGACCACAAAATGCACTCCGAATGGTACCACATCCCGGAGGATACAATTGCGGTATTGAAATCGGTAAAGAATATCGATGCGGGTGGTCAGAATAACTTTTTTGAAGGGGGTTCGGAGCCTGGCAAGGCGAGAAATGAGCCGCTGGCCGCCCGTGGCGACGGGACGGCCGGACGGCACCCCGAAAAAAAGGTATCTGACCAGGACCCACGTCGAATTATCGCTCTTGGTACCACTGTCGCTCGTACTCTGGAGTATTACGCCAGGACCGGTAAGACCGAAGGCGAAGACGACATTTTCATTTATCCCGGCTTCGAATTCAAGCTAGTCGACGCTTTGATTACGAATTTTCACGCCCCGAAATCCACCGTCTTAATGCTGGCCTCCGCTTTTGCCAGTTGGGATCATCTCAAAGCCGCCTATGACCACGCCGTCGCAGAAAAATATCATTTCTTAAGCTATGGAGATTCAATGCTAATATGCTAAAATTCGACATTCATTTTAAAGACGGTCTTGCCCGCGTTGGTACCATTCACACGCCGCATGGCGACATTGAGACCCCGGCCTTTGTCGGCGCCGCTACTCGTGCCGTCGTGAAGGCACTTACCATGAAGGAGATGAATGCGCTTGGTTCTCAAGCCATCCTTGCTAATACTTACCATCTTATTCTCCGACCCGGCATAGATTTGCTTAAAGAAGCCGGTGGTCTGGCTACGTTCAACTCCTGGCATAAGCCTACCTTTACTGATTCTGGTGGTTTTCAAATCTTTAGCCTCCCAAATGTCAAAATCTCCGAAAATGGCGTTAAATTCAAGTCGTATCTCGACGGCCGGAACTTCGAGATGACTCCAGAGTCTAGCATGCAGGCTCAATGGGCAATTGGCGCCGATATTCACATGGCATTCGATCATTTAGCTAAGTCTGAGAACCGCTCCGACATGGAAGAGGCCATGCACCGCACTCATCACTGGCTCGATCGCTGTGTAAAGGAACACCAACGGCTAGATGATCTGAGGACAAAACATGGGCGGGTGACGGACCTGGAGGGGGACCCCCACGGAGGCTTGCGATGTGGGGGAGGAAAAGGTCCGGCAGGACCCGCCCAGAAGTTGTTATATGAACAGTATTTATATGCGGTTGTTCAAGGTGGCACATTTAACGACCTTCGCGCCGAGTCAGCGCAGTATTGCGCGAGCAAGCCCGTTGACGGCTTCGGTATTGGTGGTGTTTTTACGGCGGATGGCATGGCCGAAATGCTCCAAACCGTAAATTCAATTCTGCCGGAAGGTAAACCTCGTCATTTGCTCGGTATGGGGCAGGAGCCGATCGACTTATTTGTTGGCGCCGAGTTTGGATGTGATACCTTTGACTGTGTTGGCCCGACCCGTATGGCCCGAAATGGCTCTCTTTACACAAAAGACGGTCGCATAAATATCAAAAACGCCAAATATACTCATGATTTTTCCCCACTCATGTCCGACTGCAATTGTGAGTGTTGTAAAAACTACACCCGCGCCTATCTCCATCATCTTTTTAAGACTGACGAGATTACCGCTAAGGTCCTCGCGAGCATCCATAATGAATACTTTGTCGTCCATACTGTCGATATGATTCGCGAAGCCTTGAAGGACGGCTCTTTCCAAGATTACAAACAGTCTTTCCTCGCTCGCTATTATCATTCCTGAAGCTACATATAGTCTCGCTACTACCATTCTTAAAACGACATATAATATATAGTGAATGCCAAACACTATATATAGCGTAGCATACTATATCTAGTACGCTATATATAGCGTTTTTCGCCAAAAAATCCTCACTATTATATATATTGCCAAACCGGCCCGTTGGCGGTATCCAGTATTGAAATTCCCCGTTCCGCCAGCAAATCTCGCAGCCTATCCGATTCTGCATAATCTTTTCGTTCGCGTGCCACCTGCCTTTCAAAGATAATGGCCCTCGTATCCTCATCTATGTCTGGCGAATCGGCTACCAGTCGCAACCCAAACAATTCGTCTACTTTTGCCCAGTCTTCCATGGAAAGCTCTGAATTGTCAATTATTGCAAAAGCCTCTGCAGAGTTTAGATTGTTGCTTACTGAACCAAGGATTATTTTAAAAACATCATGACTATCATTGGACGGCGATTGATAAAGCATTGCAATTCGATTCCGCCAATTCAATCTTCGCTGTTTTGCTGCCTCTAAAGACTCGAACGTAAAATTACGCGTTCCCTGGTAATGTCCAGACAGCACCCACATTTTGAAATCCATTGCCGAGAACCCACGCTCTGATAATTCGTCCAAAGTATATGTATTCCCGAGCGATTTTGAGATTTTCTCGCCATCAATGGTAATAAAATCACAGTGCAGCCATGTTGATGCCAAACTTGTCTTATATGCCGCATAGCACTCCGCGATTTCGTTTGTATGATGAACCGGTATATGATCTATTCCGCCACAATGAATATCAATTGGCTCGCCGAGCTCCTTATGAATAATCGAACAGCACTCTAGATGCCATCCGGGGTATCCCGGCCTGCCTAAATAGTCCCAACGCATAGCATGTTTCTCGCCGGGCTTGATGAATTTCCAAACAGCGAAATCCGAAACATTTCGTTTTTCTTCCGAAAATCCAACCCTTGCTCCCGCCTGCAGGCCTTCCAAATCCAACCTAGCAAAATCAGCATACCCCTCGAACTTGGCGGTATCAAAATACACTCCGTCCACTATCTCGTAAGTGAACCCATTCGCGGTCATCAAATTCACCGCTTCTATATCTTCGGGAATATAATCAGTCGCTCGCGCCCAAACCTCTGGTTCCGCCAGCTCCAAATCGCTATAATCTTTTTTAAATAATCCGATATAGTCATCTGCGATTTCATATACACTCTTCCCTTCGCGCGCCGCCCCTTTCTCGAGTTTGTCTTCGCCGTCATCTCCGTCCGAAACTAGATGCCCGACGTCAGTTAGGTTAATCACGCGTCGCACCGAAAACCCTTCTGCTCTCAATGCTCTGACCAGCAAATCCCAATAAATATACGCTGTAAGATTTCCGATATGTGCTTTAGCGTATACTGTCGGGCCACAAGTGTAGATTTTTACAACCTCAGAAAAAGGCTTAAAATTCTCAACTTTTCGGCTCGCAGTATTAAAAAGCTTCATTGTTACTCGTCCTTTTGTTCGTCGCTATTTGCGCTATCGGCGCTGTTCTCTCGAGCCTGCAATTCTTCCGCCGTCGCTTTGAAAGTTCCAAATATTTCCTCAAACTTATCGCTGCTCACTCCGTGTCTACCATGGACGGAAATCACCTTTATTTCTGGGTTATCATTCATGAGCTTCGGAATATTCTGCGGCGCAATCAACCCATCTTCGTTGCCATAAATAATTGTTGTTGGAGTTTTGATATTGGCCAGCACATTGTAATTATTTCGATCCATTATAATATTCTGCATTGAATTTTTAAACGCTTTGTTCTCCAGAATATCTTTCTGACGAGCGCTTACTGACTTTTCAAATGCCTTCATGCCAGCAAGAAATAGCGGATTATCAAAATCTTCCGGTAAATAAATTGGCGGCGAAACCAAAACTAGTTTCGACACCTCATCTGGATAGGTATTAGCATACCTAGTCACGATAAAAGTACCAAGAGAATGGCCGAGTAGCATTAATGGCGAATCTAAATCTAAATGCGAAACCGCATTATGCAAGGCCTCAATCTGCTCATCATAAGTATATTCTAGCGAATCGTCGCTTGGGGATTTGCCAGAACCTAACAAATCATAGGTTACAATTCGGTAATCGTTTAAATCTTCGCGCTCCTCCAGCACTTCGAGTAACGCATTATAAGTCGTCGAATCAGACGCAATGCCATGAATCATCACGATGGTTAATTTTGGTTTTTCCACTACTTTGCGGTCATATGCTTTATGTAATTCTATTTTCATAAAATAATGATAGCATATTTCCCCGCCAGTTTGCAAACAAAAGCCAAATTCAGACCGTAGCCACCTTGATCTTAGTCCGTATTCGGAAAATCGGGTATTAGACTTACCAAATCCTTCACAACTTCGTCATAGCTATAATCATACGTCCTAAACCCAGCAGCCAACGGATGCCCACCACCTCCGAAATACCCCGCAATCTTATCGGCAATCGGCTCGCTAGAGTCGCAGCGTATCTTTCCTGTCAGTTTTCCATCAGGATAAGTCTTAATAGCAACGGCGACTTTGACGCCTTCCACTAGGCGCATCTCCTCGAGTATCAGCGCGTTTGGATTATATTCTTGCGAATATGCCTCTATGTCGTCCCAAGTAATATGTACGGTAGCCAAACTGCCGTCCAACCAGTATTCGATACGCTTTATCAAATCTGCTTTGAAATCCAGAATCCGCGGCGATTTTTTCATAAACTCGCGTCGCCTATCCTCCAATTCAGAAACATTAGCCCCTAATCTCGTCAAGTCCGCCGCTAAACTAAAAGTATCAGCACCAACAGAGGCGCTAGTCAGCCCCAGAGTATCTGAAAGCAACCCCTGAAATATCGCTTCCGCCGCCTGTCGATTGATTTCTATATTCTGGTCTTTGGCTATTTTATATATCAGATTCGTGCAGGAAGGCAGTATCTCGATAATACTCTCATGCGAGAACTGTAGATTATCTTCCGTCTCATGATGGTCTAAAACTAAGACAGGCGTAGAGTATAACTTATTTCGAATCGCCGAATCATCTAGCAGTTTCGACAATAGTATCTCGGCGGCAGTATCAACTATAATATAAGCCTCTGCTCTAAAGTCAAAATCATCAGTAACTCTAGCCCAATCCTCAAAATAATGTAAATAACTAGGAATGTTAACTGGACAATAAAGCGTAACCGTTTTCCCGCTTAATAAATAGTCAAGCGAAATTGCGCTCCCCAAGGAGTCGCCGTCTGGATTTTCTGCCTGGATTATGCAAATCCGCTCCTTCCCCTCTAAAAACTCTGAAAATTTATCATACATATCATTCATTATAGCACATTAAATAGCGGCGCAGCATTGTTCGGACCACGAACGCCCTTATTGCATAATTCGTCATCATCGAGGAACGGATACGAATACTATCACGAATTAAAATTATGCGTTATATGTTATAATAAAAATATGTCAGTTTTTCGCGCAGACAGAAAGTTCGAACGCTTCGAAGACGTTACCCCGAAAATCCTCAAGGATGAAAACGTCAAGTTACTTTTGTGCGATCTAGACAATACTTTACGACTCCATTCCGAGAAAGAGCCTGCCGACGAATTGCAAGATTGGGTAGAAAGTTGCAAAAAAGCCGGCGTCAAGATAGCAATTATTAGCAACAATGGCCGCAAGAAAATGATGCAAAAGTTCTGCGAGCCGATTCAAGTTGACTGCGTCTGGTGGGCCAAAAAGCCTATGAGCAAGAAATTGACCGAAGCTATGAAAACTTATCAAATCCCGCAGAAATACACCGTCATGCTTGGCGATAAATGGTCTACCGACGTCCTAGCCGCAAAATTCGCCGGTATTCGTTCCTGGAAGGTAGAGCATCGAAGGAACATTGTATGACGGGCAAAAACAGCCACGCGCGAGCGAGTGACGGACTTAGGAAGCAAGGCACCGCAAAGCTCTCAAAGGTAGAGGCCGCAGGAGAAAAAAATCCAGCAGAACCCGCTTCAAAAAAGGCAAGACCAGCTCAGGATATAGTAGGGTCCGCCCAGAATGGTATTTTGACCGGTCCGACCTATTTAACGATTCTTCGCATGATTCTTTCAGTCGTATTTATGATTTTTGCTCTGCTCCCCTATCATTGGTCTAGTATTATTGCGCTGATTATCTTTATCGCAGCGGCGATTACCGATAAAATTGATGGCATTTGGGCTCGTAAGCACGACCTCGTGACC
>JAFWHP010000004.1 GCA_017515125.1 Candidatus Saccharimonadota bacterium
ATTATCATCATCTCCCTTTCGCGTTTTAAACCCTAGCTTAGACAACCCCGGCCTAATTAACCTTCCGACAAACTTCTTGAACTCCTTCTCCTCATCCGAATCTGGCTCGAAAAATATCCGCAAATTCGCAATGATCGAAACAATCACACTCCATACTCCTGCTGATTCGTCCTCACGAAATTCCCAAACCAACGGCATCAATGAGGCCGGCGATACCAACCCCGCCTTCGCCACTAGATTCCGGTCAATTAAAAGTCGGATTTTCTCTTCTAGCCCCAGTTCATTAAACCTCAACAGTCGCTCCTTAAACTGCTCATCCGACAAATTCAATACATAATGCCCACTCATATCCTCAGTAATCTCCGGCAACGGCCAATCCGACTCTCCCTTTATTTCTTCATCCAACAAAAACCTTGCCTGTCGATAATTTGAAAACCCCTGTTTTAAATTATCAGTAAACGTTATTACCGGATACCCCGGCCGATCAATAAACGCATGCATCAGTTTCCCGACTTCAAATTCCGCATAGGGCGCAAGCGCCGCCCATAAATCATCTCCTACTGTATTTTGATACTTATATTTATCAAAATAATCCGCCACCCCCTTGCAAAACTGCCCCCACCCCATCAGCCTAATCAGCATCAACATCAATCTTGCACCCTTTGAATACACGATAGCCGGGTCAAACAACGTCGCAATTTCCGCCGGCTCATGAACCTCCTGATGCACCGATTGTACATCCGAATATGCATCTCGAGTTAGCGCCGCATAGGCATCCCCCGTAAAGAACCCCTCAAAAATCTGAAGCTCAGGGTAAATCGCATCCACCGCATAGTATTCCATCACACTCGCAAACGACTCATTCAGCCACAGATCATCCCACCATTTCATCGTCACGAGATCCCCAAACCACTGGTGCGAAAGTTCATGTGCCACAGTAAGCGCCACGCTCTTCTTCGTACCGAGTGTCGCCGACTTTCCCGCAAGCAACATTGACTCTCGATACGTTACTAATCCCCAATTTTCCATCGCCCCCGCCTCAAAATCCGGCAACGCCACCTGGTCTAGTTTCTCCAAAGGATACGGCTCTTTAAAATTATCATCATAAAACTCCAGCGAACGCGCTGCTATTTCATTCGCAAAATCTACCGCATCCAATTCCTGATTCAGAGGACAATAAGTCGTAATCTCTACGCCATGTTCATTCTTGACCGTCTTCCCCTTGAACCTCCCTATCACCCAAGCCAATAGGTATGTTGACATCCTTGGTGTCGGCTCAAATTCATACTCCACAAAAGAAGATGCTACCTTTTTCCCCTCATTATCATGAAATATGCCATATTTCCCATCCGGTACCTTATGATATTTCTTCTTATTTAAAACCCTCGTGTTCCCTAGCACCACTTCTCCATCCACTTCCGGCACAGTCAAAGACAATCTAAATTCCGCTTTTGCGGCCGGCTCATCAATACAAGGAAACGCCTCTCTGGCGTAATGACTTTCGAATTGTGTCGCCACAATCACCTCTGTGGCCCCCTTGTATTCGTATGTCGAAAGATACGCCCCCTCCATGTTTTCATTTAAAGAGCCGTCATAGCCTATTAGCACCTCAACTTTGCCGAGAGGTGCCTTAAAAACCGTCAAAACGCCATTTTTGTTTTCAAAATCACTCTTTTCCCCATTCACCATCACTTGATTAACAGATAGGCCCACCGCATGAAATTTCAAAGTATCTTTCAAAGCCTCCCCAGATACTATTACCGTCCCGCCAATTTTCTTATCGAACTTATTAATCCCAAGATTAATCTCATATTTCTCTGGTACAAAATAATCCAGCAGTTTTTCCATTTTACCTCCTCTCTTATTATTTATGCGCTACTGATGCAATTTGACCATTTCGGGCAGTTTCGAACCTTTAAGCAACGGCTCAAGCTCAGCTTCTTCCAATGTTTCATGCTTAAGTAGTTCCTCGGCCAACTTATCAAGAATTGCCTTATTTGCCTTCAATACCTCCTCGGCCCGCTTTGCCGCTTCATCTGATAATTTCTTAATCTCCGCATCAATTAGCTCCGCCGTTTTCTCAGAGTACGGTTTCCCGGTCGTAATTGTATAATAACCGACATCTCCACTTGGAAATACCAAATTTCTAGTCGACGACCCCATCCCCTCCTCTACGATCATTGATTTTGCAAGTTCCGCTACGTTTTTAAGATCCGAAGACGCCCCAGTTGTAATTGCATCTGTTCCGAAAACCAATTTTTCCGCCACTCGACCCCCCATTGCTCGCGCCAAAATATCCTTAAGCTCATAAATATTCTTATAGCTCCTATCCTCTGGTGGCAAGAACCAAGTCACTCCTCCGGTCGAACCGCGCGGAATAATCGTCACTTTATGCACTGGATCGGAATCGGGTAACACATGCCCCACGATCGCATGACCCGCTTCATGATAAGCTGTAATCTTTCGCTCTTTCTCATTCATGACTTTCGATTTTCGCTCCGGGCCAATCGCCACTCGCTCAAACGCCTCCACAACATCAGCATTCGAAATCGCCTTATGCCCCTCACGCGCTGCAGTAATTGCCGCCTCATTTGCGATATTTGAAAGATCTGCCCCCGACGACCCAGCCGTCTTCTTCGCTAGCGCCTCCAAATCAACGTCCGCTTCTACCGGCTTACCCTTAAAATGCACCTTCAGGATTTCCAATCTGTCCTTTCTTTCCGGCAAAGTTACATTGACATGCCGATCAAAACGCCCCGGCCGTAAGAGCGCCTTATCTAGCATATCTACTCGATTTGTTGCCGCCATCACAATTACGCCCGAATCATTATCGAATCCGTCCATCTCTACTAGAATTTGATTCAAAGTCTGCTCATCTTCACGCCCTGCGCCACCCCTCGCATCACGCTTGTGTGCTACCGCGTCGATCTCATCAATAAATATAATCGACGGCGCATTTTTCTTCGCTCGCGAGAATAAATCCCGCACCCTACTCGCCCCGACCCCGACAAACATTTCCGCAAACTCCGAACCCGAAATCGAGAAAAACGGCACATTTGCCTCGCCAGCTACCGCTCGTGCCATCAAAGTCTTCCCCGTCCCTGGACTACCAGCCAACAAAACCCCACGTGGAATCTTCGCGCCTAACTTTTCATACTTCTTTGGATTTTTCAAAAAGTCCACAATCTCAGTAAGATCCTGCTTCGCCGCTTCATTCCCCGCCACATCCACGAAAGTTACTTTTTTCTTGTCTGGCCCATACAACTTTGCTCGAGACTTCCCAAACGACAATGACTGGTTATTCGCCGCATTTGCCTGCCGCATCATCCACGAGAAAAATATCACAAGCGCAATAATCGGCAATACCGTCAAAGCCACATTCAAAATTATCCCCAAAACATCTATATCTTCTTTATATTCAATTACTGGATATTTCTTCTGACACTCCGCAAGTTCCTCGCCCTTATAACTCTCACAATAATTCACTAACCCCTGATCATATAAGGTTCCCGATCCATCTTTTCTCGAAGTCTCAGTCGCCTGATCTTTTCCTTTCAAAGTAATTTCGAGCGAATTTCCAGAAACAGTAATTTTCGCAATATCCCCATTTTCATCATTTGCCCGCGCTATTACCTCAGAAATTGGCACTTCAGTTTTTTGCACATTCCGATAACCAAAATTCGTAATCAAAAACGCCCCAAAACAAATCAGAACCAGTGTAAACACTATACTCCGCACCGTATTTGACACATTATTGTTTTTATTATTTCCGCCAGGTCGCCCCTTTGTTTTATTTGACATTTTCTCTGCCACAATTATCTCCTTATTACCCTCATTTTACCACATATTGCATTTTTTACCAAAATTTGCTATAATCAAAATATAGCCTTTACGGCCTCATAGTATAATGGTTAGTACAACGGGTTTTCATCCCGTCAATGTGGGTTCAATTCCCGCTGAGGTCACCAAGAAATAAGATCAGACCTGAAAGGTCTTATTTTATTTCCTGACAATTTCAAACGGGAAGTGAATCCACAGGGTTCACTCTCCGTAGGAGCCAAGCGAATAATCCTAAAAATCACAGTCGTAGTGATATTCAATTCTATACGATTTCTTATCAAACGGTTCCTCCGGATAAAACTTTACCGAAGTCGTATTTTCATCACAATGTTCCTTGAGCAAATCCCCCGCATCTCCACCCTTATCCGCATCTCCACCCTTATAAGCCAACAGTTGCCTCAAATGTACTGCCGCAAACCCCCTGGTAATATACTTATCCATAATTTCACGTATTTCTTGCTGCGACATCCGGCCATTTACCAAGTTTTCATAAACATAATTCTCATAGTACTCTTGCGACATCTCCTCCAACCGCCGCTCCGCCAATGCTTTATCATTAAAAAAGAATTTGCATGCCACAGCCACCCCTACAACCAAAAACGCTAGCGCAATCACGCCAAGCATTACCCACTTCACAACCGTTGTTTGCTGCGCACTAGAACCTCTTCGCCCTTTACTATCCCTAGAAGAACCGTCAAACCCCTTACTGCCGGTTTTACCATAGCTATACCGCTTTTGCTTATTTGCCATATCTCTATATTATCATAAACTCTATTTTTATGCTAATATATAGATATGAGTAAATTATTTAAACGCACTAAGATTTTAGCAACTATCGGCCCCTCAACCAATTCGGCCGACTTAATCGAGCAAGTTATTATGGCCGGCGTTAACGGCTGCCGTCTTAATTGCTCCCATGGCAGCGACGAAGAACGCCACCAACAAATTGAGTGGATTCGTGCCGCCGCCAAGAAGAAAGGCCGTTCGGTCGCCATTCTTCAAGATCTCCAAGGGCCCAAAATTCGCCTCGGCATATTAAAAGATAATCATCTCGATTTGCAAAAAGGCGACGAGCTTACCCTAGAATCTGATAATAGCTACGAGCATGACGGCAGCATGACTGTCCCCGTCCAATACAATCTCGCCACCAAAGTCAAAATCGGCGAGCCACTATCTATGTTCGACGGCAAAGTCAAAGCCACCATTACCGAAATTACAAGCGATACCGCCATTAAAGTTAAAATCGAAAATGACGGCTTTATCATGAGCAGAAAAGGCCTTAATCTTCCAGATACCGATTTCGGTGGCGACATTTTAACCGAAAAAGATCTTCACGACATTGAGGCTGGCAGCCAAGAAGATTATGATTATGTTTCTCTATCTTTCGTCCAGTCTGCAAGCGACATCATTAGGCTGAAACAATTACTTTTGTCATACGGCTCCACCGCCAAAGTAATCGCCAAAATCGAAACCAAAAAAGCTATCGAATCAGAAAAGAATCTCGAAGAAATCGTCGAAGCCGCTGACGGAATTATGGTCGCCCGCGGCGATATGGCCGTCGAAGCTGGCGCCGAAGTTGTCCCAATCATCCAGCGTAAGCTCATTGCCCTCTGTCGCGAACACGCCAAACTCTGTATCGTCGCCACCCAAATGCTCTCCAGTATGGTCGAGAGTCCCGAACCTACTCGTGCCGAAGTTTCCGACGTTGCCACCGCTGTAATCCAAGGCGCTGACACAGTCATGCTTTCCGACGAAACCGCAAACGGTAAATATCCATTAGAAACCGTCCAAGCCATGAAAAAGGTTATCTTATACACTCAAAACCATTCCCGTATCGCCCCAATCGCCCATGACCCCGTCGGCGAAAAATCCAATATTTATGATGCTATTTCTACTGCTGCGGCTCGTCTTGCCGAAACCATTGATGCCGACGTTATCGTCTGCCAAACCGCTTCTGGAGTTACCGCTACTACCATGGCCGCCCAGCGTCCGAATGTCCCAATCGTGACCGTTACAACCAACCTTCGCGTTGCAAACCAACTCGCCCTCTGCTACGCCAACTCCGCCTTCGTTCGCCCCTATTCAGAAGATTTCGGCCTTAGCCTTGCTAAAGAGCTAAAAGGTGACTATCTTCAGCTCGAAGAAGGCGAAAAAGATTTAACTACTGTTATTGTTTCCGGCGACCGCGATAAATACGGCACTGATACTATTAAGGTCCGCACCGTCTAGTGCTCATCCCTACAACAATACAATAAAAGTGGCCCTTCACTTCTCGTTTTACCACCAGAAGTTGGACCACTTTTTGACAGAATGAAAAATCTGAAATCTACAAGTATCTTACTTTATTCCGCTATCACTTTAAGCCCCGGCAATTCCTTCCCGCACAAGAACTCCAAAGCCGCCCCACCACCAGTCGATACCAAAGAATACGACAAATCTGGATGCTCTTTCATTATACTTTCTACAAACCCCGCTGTATCCCCTCCGCAAACTACAGTCTCTGCCGACTTGTGTTCCCCCATCAATTCAGCCACAACCGTTGACGCTGTCGCATATGCCGGATCCTCCGCATATCCAAGTAATCCATTCCAAATAATCGTTTTCGCATCCGTAATCATCCCTGCAATTTTTGCCGTCGCAAGCGGTCCTACATCCAATTTTTTACCCTCGCCATCCTCATCAAAATCCTCCGCCACATAAATGCTCTTATCCTCAGCCTTATAGCCATCCGCGGCAATTTTCCCGCCCACCACGATATTATCGGCAATTCCCAAAAATTTCGAAATTAAAGGTTCCTTATCTTCCACTTTTGCCCCACCAATAATTAATAGTACCGGCTTCTCTGGTTTGTCGATCGCCTTCGACAAATTTGCCACTTCTTTCTCGACTAAAAGCCCCGCATAAACCGGCAGATACTTTGAAACCGCCTCTGTAGATGCGTGCGCCCGGTGCACTACCGCAAATCCATCTTGTACGAATACTTCCGCTCCCACCGCATCAATTATATTCTTGATAAATTCCTCTGAATTTCCTTCTTCTCCAGGATCAAACCGTAAGTTTTCGAGTAACGCCACCTTAACGTTCTCTGGAATCTTTATCTTCATCCCCATCTCTGGCAAATCATAAAACCCTACTTCAGTTTTTTGTCCCAAAGCCTTTTCGAGCAACCCCGAAAGCGCCTCTGCTACCGGCGACAATGACATCTCCTGCACTCTTTTGCCCTCCGGTCTACCAAGATGCGAAATAAGCACTATCCTTTTCGCGCCTTGCTCTAAAAGCCTCAAAATCGTCGGCACACACGCCCTTATCCTAAGATCATCCGTAATCTTCCCCTCTTTAAGCGGCACATTCACGTCCACTCGCATTAACACTATTTTCCCCTTCACATTTATATCATTGATCGTTTTCATATCCCCATTTTACCACATTGCAGAGCCTCCAAAATGCACGAATTATGTAACAAGAATATAAGCAAATAGTAAAAAGTAATATAAATAGATTGCCTGCGAATGAGCATGTGACGAACCCGATTATTTTTTACAACTTTTCCCCGAGAATTACGAAGTAAAGTTACAGATTTGCGTAAGCAAGTCTGATAACTTGACCGTCCATGAAGTCAGTAAAATCAAATATATTTAATTTTACTGACTGACGCCTGACGGACGAACTATGTTCGATCGGAGTAATGAACGGGCGAAACGTTGTAAAAAATAATCAGACGTGAGGAAACCGCGAATGAGCAGGCAATCTATTTATCTGTTTATTTTTTAGTTGCATAATTCGTCAGTATTGAGGGACGTAAAGGCAAAATTTTACATTTTGCCGCCGTAGGGGCGGAGCTTTGGTGTATAATCGTCAGATTACACCAAAGCGGAGCTCCCGAAATACTGCGAATTATGCAACTAGACACTTTACAAATTATTCATCCTATGATATATTGATAGTACTATGAAACGAGCAAAAACCTATCAAGAAGTAATTGGCGAAACTATCGAGAATATGCGCCTTGAAAAGGGCTGGACCCAGGGCGAACTCGCCGAAAAAGTCGGTTCTTCCCAATCCGCCATCCACCGTATCGAAAAAGGTGGCCAAAACATTTCCCTAGAGATGATCAAAAAACTATCCGAAACCTTCGGCACTCAAATCCTCTCTATAAATGATTCCGCCGGCCAAAGTTTTCGCATCCGCGGCGGCAAAGAACTAAGCGGTGAAATTACTGTCAATACCTCCAAAAACGCCGCCGTCGCACTCCTTTGCGCCAGTCTCTTAAATACCGGCAAAACCACTCTTCGTCGCGTTGCTCGTATCGAAGAAGTCTTTCGCATTATTGAAGTTTTAGAGTCTATCGGAGTAAAATGCCACTGGATTAACCGCCATCGTGACCTTGAAATTATCTCACCCCGCGAATTAAAGTTAGACGAAATGAATATCGAGGCCGCCCGCAAAACCCGTTCTATCATTATGTTCTTAGGTCCCTTGCTCCACCGCTACCCGAAATTCAGAATCCCCTACGCCGGTGGCTGCTCCCTCGGCACACGCACCGTCGAGCCCCATTTGCAAGCCCTTAAATCCTTCGGCCTAACCGTCGACGCCGAGAAAAACAGCGGTTTCTACGAAATAGCAGTCCGTCAAGAAACCCTTCACAAATACCGCGACCGCTACATTGTGCTTACCGAGCGTGGCGACACCGTCACCGAAAACGTCCTAATGGCCGCCGCCTTAGCCCCCGGCAAGACCACTATCGTCGGCGCCTCGCCAAATTACATGGTCCAAGACGTCTGCTTCTTCCTTGAGCAACTCGGCATCAAAATCTCCGGTATCGGCACTACTCGCCTTGTCGTACAAGGCCGACCCCTCATCAACCAAGATGTCGAATACTCCATTTCCGAAGACCCAATCGAAGCTATGAGCTTTATCG
>JAFWHP010000005.1 GCA_017515125.1 Candidatus Saccharimonadota bacterium
AGAGCTTCTTAAATTGAAGGATTCGCATCCGATAGTAAGCAAAATAATGGAATATCGAGAAGCTTCGAAGTTGCTTGGTACTTATATAATACCAATGCCGGAATTAGCTGATGCGGAGGGGAGAATACATACGACTTTTACGCAAAATGTAACGGCGACGGGACGATTATCGTCGAAGGATCCGAATTTGCAAAATATTCCTGTAAGAACTGGAGAAGGGAAGAGAATTAGAACTGGTTTTGTGGCGCCTGAGGGCAGAGTGTTGGTGTCGGCAGACTATTCGCAATTTGAGTTAAGGCTTGCAGCGGTTTTGGCGGGAGATAAACCTTTGATTGATGGTTTTAATCAAAACGTGGATATTCATACTAAGACGGCGTCCGAAGCTTTTGGGGTGCCTTTTGATGAAGTGACGAAGGAACAAAGGCGAGCGGCGAAGGCGATTAATTTTGGAATTATTTATGGGATGAGTCTGAATGGATTAGTAGAAGCAACAGGGATGAGCTATGCGGAGGCTAAGAATTTCATGGATAATTATCGAAAAATTCGAGCGCCGATTATGCAGTACATGGAGCAGACTTTAGCGCACGCTCGCGAGAAGGGTTATGTTGAGACGTATTACGGGCGGCGTAGACCTACTCCGGACGTTAGGTCGTCGAATTTCGTAATACGGCAGGCGGCGGAGCGAGCAGCCTCGAATATGCCGATCCAGGGGACGGAAGCGGATTTGATGAAGAGAACAATGATTGAGATTGATCGCGTTTTGCCGGATGGAGCAAAGCTTGTGATGCAGGTGCATGATTCTTTGATCGTGGAATGTGACGAGGGGATGACTGAAACGGTGGCGGATATTCTAAAAACAAAGATGGAGGGGGTGGCGCCGGAATTAGAGATTAAATTGGCGGTAGAAGTGACGGTGGGGAAGAATTGGGGCGAACTGTAAAAACAGACCGGATGACGGTCTGTTTTTAGAAAGAAGTTTACTGGATTATTTTAGGCGTTGGCGTAGGCGATATTTTGAGCCATGGCTTGAGTTTCGAGAGCAACTAGGCGCTCGGCATCATCAATCGCAGAATTGACGCAATGCTTGACGCGGGCTTTTTCTTCGGCTTTTTTGGCATCATTCCAACGATCTAGAGTGCCAACTAAATAGCCAGTAATGCGGCGAAGGCGTTCGAATTTGCCTTCGTCGAACCATTCGGAATGATCGGAGAAATATTCTTTCATGGTTTTGTCGTCAGACTTAGCGCCGATTAATTTCATGCCGATTTCGACAAGGCAAGAAACGTGCATGGTTTCGTATTGATCGTATTCTTTCAGGGCTTCTTTGATATCTTTTTCAGAAACTTTAGCGTATTTTGAGAGAGATTTTTCGAACCTTTTAATGTCGAAGTTTTCGATTTCGTTTTGGTTGTGGTAAATGATTTTTTTCACAATTTCCTTTCGTTTTAAGTTTATAAGCATTACCTAAGTATATTATAGGCGCTAAATGTGGGGGTGTCAAGTGGGTTTTTGACACTAAATATGGTTTTTTGGGCGCGCTTAATTCCTATAAAAATACCATAGCAAATGCTCTTTAGATAATAAATCCCCAGTCTATCTTTACCGGTATTATTTGACAGAAGTGTGGTAGAATAGAGATATGCCTGGTTGGAATATACATTTAGAGGCTGGGGAGAGGGTGGCTCGGCGGTTGAAGTTTTCTGGAATGAAGCGGAAAGATTTTTTGGCAGGGTGCGTATTGCCAGATATTAATAATGGCTATATAAATCGTGTGAAGAAGAAAAAGCTACATGAAGAGACACATTATGCTTATGACCAGAAGAGTTCGTTGAATTTTTATGCTGAGAATCGAGACAAGATTCGAGAAAGGGACCCGATTTTTTTGGGGTATTTGTTTCATCTTTATGTTGACGGGTTTTTTAACTACGATTTTTACCGGACGATTAAGCGGGATAAATTAGGGGAGGGGCTAGACCATGTTCAGAAGCGGAAAATAAAGCATCATGATTTTTGGTTGTTCGATACGATGTTTCATCATACGCTTCGGGTGAAGCCGGAGGAGCTTGAGGATTTGGCAAAGAGAGCGAGCGAGGTGAGCGCGGCGGAGATTACAGCGGAGGATTTGGCGGATGTAGAGAGGATTTTGGTTGAGGATAATTTGAACGACGAGCTTAAAGGACAGAAATATCAGTTTTATACACAGGAAAGGCTAGATAATTTGTTGGAGGATGCGATTGATAGTTTTATGAATGATTATGTAAAGGGGAATAATGCCTGAATTGCCGGAAGTGGAAACGATTAGGCGGGGGCTAATGCGATTTATCAAGGGGAAGAAGCTGGTGCGAACGGAGGTTTTTTGTGAGAAATCGTTTGTGGGGGAGCCGGTCTATGGAAAAATAGTCGATATTAGAAGATTTGGGAAGGCGCTAGTTATTGATCTTTTGGGCGGATTTTCTTTAATGATACATTTGAGAATGACTGGGCAATTGATTTTTCAGGGAGAGGAGCGATTTGCGGGAGGACATCCGAATGAAAATTTTGTGGATAGGTTGCCAAATAAACAGACGCGGGTTGCACTTTATTTTGATGACGGGGTACTGTATTTTAATGACCAGAGAAAGTTTGGATTTATTAAAGTGCTTTTAACGGATGACGTGGAAAAAGATGAGTTTATTCGGAAGCTTGCTAAAGAGCCATGGGAAATGAGTGCGGAGGAATTTTATGAGAAATTGCAGCGGCATAAATTGGCTTTAATAAAAGCGGTAATTTTAGATCAAACGGTGGTGGCTGGACTAGGGAATATCTATGCGGATGAGGCGTTGTTTTTGGCGGGGATACACCCAGCGCAAAGGTGTGGGGAAATTGGTTGTTTGGAGGCGGAGAGGTTATTGGGCGCCGCGAGAGAAGTAATGGATAAATCGATTGAGGCCGGAGGCTCGACGATGGCGACTTATGTTAAAGCGGACGGCACACGAGGAGATTATTTGGAGAGTTTTGCACAAGTTTTCCACAGGCAGGGAAAGCCATGTATGAGATGCGGGACGAAGATTGTGAAGATTAAAGTAGCGGGGCGTGGGACACATATTTGTCCGAAGTGTCAGGTTTTGAAGAATGAGTTAAAGGAGGAAAATGATTAGGATTTTTACTGGCGAAGATAGGATTGCGGCGAAAAAGGAAATTGAGAAGATTTTGGGCGAAGGCTACGAGGTGGTAGACGGCGCTGATATTGAAGTAACGGATTTGCCGACGGTGCTGATGGGCAATTCTTTGTTTGAAGAAAAAAGACGAGTTTTGATTCGGGATTTGGGGGCGAATAAG
Source organism: Candidatus Saccharimonadota bacterium (assembly GCA_017515125.1). GTDB lineage: Bacteria > Patescibacteriota > Saccharimonadia > Saccharimonadales > Saccharimonadaceae > Nanosyncoccus. The sequence goes on from JAFWHP010000005.1 coordinate 3,319, forward strand.
GCGGCTTTTGACAAGTTACCGAAATATTTGGAGTCGCCACACGAAATTGTGATTTGGGAAACAAAACTAGATAAGCGATCGGCTGGATATAAGGCGATTAAGGACAAAGTGGTAATTCGAGAGTTTGCATTGCCTAAAAAAATGAACTATGGGGCAGTATTTAATATATTTGGGATAGCAAAAAAAGACGGGGCGCGAGCGGTGCAGGAGCTTAGAAAAGTAGAACAAGAGCAGGAACCGATAATGTTTTTGGGGCTGCTGATTTCGCAGGCCTTGAAAGATTACAATGCGCGACCTGGTGCTAAAGAAAAGAAGATTTTGAAGGAGTTATCTCGTTTGGATTTGCAAATAAAATCAGCAACCATAGAGCCATGGTTGCTGATAGAAGCATTTTTGGTTAGGCTAGCTTTACTTTAGCGTCTTTGGCGATAGAGTAAAGTTTAGCTTTGCGACGCGAGGCGGTGTTCTTCTTGAGGAGATCTTTTTTGACGGCTTTATCGTATTCGGATTGAGCCTTTGCTAGAGTTTCCTTAGAAGGGTTAGCCTTGAAAGCTTTTAGGGCGGACTTAATGTCCTTCTTCAACTGCTCGTTATGAGCGGTGCGCTTTTCGGCTTGTCTCGCAGCTTTTTTCGCGGATTTAATAATCGGCATTTATCTTCCTATATAGTTTAAAATTAATGACTTTTGTTTATTATAGCGCATTTCCCCTAAAAAGTAAAGAGGTTATTTGAATTTGGAGTTGCTATTTGGGTGAATTGTGCAAGATGTGGTGCTTGGTATGTTTGACTTGCATTATTTTTATGCTTATGATAATCTAGTAATAGAAAGGTCAATATGCCACAAGATAATACAAATACTACAGATAACAATATAATGAATCAACCTAATATGGCGCAAACTGTTGGGGCGCCGGGGGATGGGATGCAGGCCGGAATGGCGCAGTTTCCGATACCGGCAAGTGCGGATTCGGGATTGCCTGAAATGTCAGATGTAGTTGTGATGCCTGGGGCTGAGACTAGGGAGCCAGAGCCGGTGGTGAGCAAGGCGGTTAGCTCAGATATTAGGACTGAGATTGCAACGAAGATTGGGGAGGCAAAAAATGTATTAATTGCGCTTTCGGGGGATCCGTCAGTTGACGAATTGGCGGCGGCGATTGGCTTATCTTTATATCTTGACAAAATTGGTAAGAGGGCGACGGCGATTTATTCTGGCGCTACTCCGAATGCGTTGGAATTTTTGAAGCCAGAGGAAACTTTTGAAACTTCGGCGGATACTCTGCAGGATTTTGTGATTGCGATTAATAAGGAAAAGGCGGATCATTTGCGCTATCGGCTAGACGGCGAATATGTAAAAATATACATAACGCCATATAAGCACCGACTATCGGCGGATGATTTGGAGTTTTCGTATGGCGATTATAATGTGGATCTTGTAATTGCGCTTGATGTGGCGAATGGAATTGATCTTGATTCGGCGCTGAGGGAGCATGGGCGAATTATGCATGATGCTTCGATAGTTAATGTAACTACGGCGAATCCTGGGAAATTTGGTGAGCTTGAATGGAGCGACAAGGGTGCTAGCTCGGTTTCGGAAATGATTGCGAAGTTATTATATGAATTTGGCGGCGACGAGAGGATAGCGAAGGATGAGGCGACGGCGTTTTTGACAGGGATAGTGGCGGCAACTAATAGATTTTCTAATGCCAAGACGACTCCGGAAACTATGAGGGTTTGTTCGCGATTGATGGAGTCAGGGGCGAATCAGCAATTGGTGGCGCTAAATGTGACACTTGATACGGAAAATGAGATATTTAATGAGGCTGATGGGTCGGCCGAGATGCCGTCAGAAGTGGCCGAAGCGGAAAAAGTAGCGACTGAGGATTCGACAAAATTGGATGTCGAGCATGAATATGAGCGTAATGCTAGAGAAGAAGAAGCCCGAAAAATGACGGCAGAGATAGAACCTACTATGCCGGTGGCGGCTCAGGTTGTACCTGGAGATATTGATGAGGCTGCGGCGGGGAATAATGATAATGGGATGAGTAGTGAGGTTGCCAGTCAGGCTGAAATTCCTGCTGCGAATGCTGTAACCCAGACTGCTGCTAGTGATGCGACGAGCGCAGAAGTAACCCAGACTGCTACTAATGATGCGACGAGCGCAGAAGCGGAGCCGATTTCGAAACCGGACGAAATCAATGCGGATATTACAAAGAAAGAACATACTCTGCTTGAAGACCTGAAGGTTGCCGAAGAAGCTCTATCTCATGCTGGACAAGAGGCGGTCGAACAGAGTGAAGATGAGAAGTTGCGAATCGAAACACCAGAAAAGGTAATTGAGCCTTCGGCGGGGTTTGACGCGAATAGTAGTATCGAGGAAACTGATAAGTATGGAAAGATGCTGAAGGATGCGCTTGATTCGGTTCCTGAGCCGGTGCAGCCGGTTGAGGCGATTATGTCAAAACCTGATGAAGTCGAGAATCCTGCCGCGGCGAGTGCACCAGCAGTACCTAGTGCGCCAGAGATTAACGGCGTACCGGAAATGAATTTTACTATTCCTGCTGATACGGAGATATTGCCACCGCCACCTGCGCCACCAGCGCCTGCATTTGGTGGTATGCCAGAAGATACGCAGTCGGTTGGTGCGAGTAGTCAAGCGGAGCCTATTCAGCCGGCGACGCCGGCGCCGGGGCCGAGTTCATTGGGTGCTCAGCCGGCAATGCAGGACCAAGTCTATTCGGCACAGGAAAATGATCCAAGTGCGTTTAAGATTCCTGGGATGTAGTTGACTTGCGGTGGTGATTCCGTTATATAATGATTTCTCTTGAAAATAATTTTAGTTTGGTGTATAATAGGTTTAGGTGGATTCGTAGCTCAGTTGGTTAGAGCGCTGCCCTGTCACGGCAGAGGTCGCGAGTTCGAGTCTCGTCGGATCCGCCATTCAAAGGCCCTAAGGGCTTTTTTCATGCAAAAATAGAGACTCGAAACTCGGCCTTCTGCCTCGGTGCGAGTCTCGTCGGATCCGCCAGCTATAAGACCGTAGGGTCTTTTTTTATTGGAAAATATAGAAAAAATATAATAGTTTACTTTCATTCGCGGTTGTTTTCACGCCATGTTAATTTTTACAACGTTTCGCCTGTCGGCGCTTCGATTAAGTTATCAGACTTGCTTACGCGAATCTGTAACTTTACTTTGCTTCGACAGGGAAAAGTTGTGAAAATTAAATGGGTTCGACAAATGCTCATTCAAGCGTTTTTTTGTTCTTTATTTTCGTCTTTTATTTATCGACTACTTCGCCTTCTACGGGTTCGTCTTTGCCATCCGACTTGTTGTCCGAACTATTGGCTTGGTCGGAATTCGTGGAGCTAGGCTCGGATTGATAGAGCTTAGCGCCGATAGGCATAATTTTGTCGGAAAGTTCTTTTGTTGCTTCTTCGAATTTGTCTTTGTCGGCCGACTCGTCGTTTAGGACTTTCTTCGCATCTTCGACGGCTTTTTTGATGGTTTCTTTGTCCTCGTCGGAGATTTTATCTTTGTAGTCGCTTGGCATTTTTTCGGCTTGATAGATAGTATTCTCGAGATGGTTTTTGGCATCTATAGAATCTTTCTTTTTCTTATCCTCTTCGGCGTGCATTTCGGCTTCGGCGCGGGCTTTTTCGATATCTTCTTTGCTCATGTTGCCGGAGTTTTGAATTGTGATAGACTGCTCTTTGCCAGTACCTTTGTCTTTAGCGGTAACGTTTAGAATACCGTTCGCATCAAGGTTGAAAGTAACTTCGATTTGCGGAACGCCGCGAGGGGCCGGGGCAATACCGTCTAGGATAAAGCGACCGAGTGACTTATTGTCTTTAGCGAATTCACGTTCGCCCTGGAGGACATGGATTTCGACTTGAGGTTGGTTGTCGGAAGCGGTACTAAATACCTCGGACTTGCTGGTCGGAATGGTGGTGTTGCGGTCGATTAGTGGAGTTCTGACGCCGCCCATAGTTTCGATACCCAATGTCAATGGAGTAACGTCGAGTAGTAAAACGTCTTTGACGTCGCCTTGAAGGACTCCGCCCTGAATGGCGGCACCAACAGCGACGACTTCGTCTGGATTGACGCCTTGCATAGGATCTTTGCCGAAAATGGTTTTGACTTTTTCGATTACGGCTGGCATACGAGTCATACCACCAACCATAACTACTTCATTAATGTCCTTAGTGGATAGCTTTGCGTCCTTTAGGGCTTTTTCGACTGGAGTTGCGAGACGGTCTAGGAGTGGCTGCACCAACTCTTCGAGTTTGGCGCGAGTTAAAGTGTATTCAAAATGTTTTGGACCGTCAGCATCTGCAGACAAGAATGGTAGATTGATGTCGGTGGAAGTGCTGGAGCTTAACTCTTTCTTGGCTTTTTCGGCTTCGTCTTTGACACGCTGCATAGCGGCGGCATCCTTTTTGATGTCGATACCAGATTCTTTTTTGAATTCGTCCACGAGATAGTTTACTAAAATGTTGTCGAAATCTTCGCCACCGAGATGAGTGTCGCCATTAGTGGAGAGAACTTCAAATACTCCGTCGCCAATATCCATGATGGAGACATCAAAGGTGCCACCACCGAGGTCGAATACTGCGATTTTCTCGTCTTTTTTGCCTTCTAGGCCATAAGCGAGAGCGGCCGCGGTAGGCTCATTGATGATTCTTTTGACTTCGAGTCCAGCGATTTTGCCGGCGTCTTTAGTGGCTTGCCTTTGTGAATCATCAAAGTAGGCTGGGACAGTAATAATAGCTTCAGTAACTGGCTCGCCAAGGAAAGCTTCGGCGTCAGCTTTAATTTTTGAAAGGATCATGGCGCTAATCTCTTCTGGCGTGTACTCTTTGCCGTCCATTTCGACTGCTACGCCATTGCCTTTTTTGACGATTTTGTATGGGCTGATTTCGACGTCGCGCTTAACTTCGTCGTCTTCGAATTTGCGGCCAATTAGGCGCTTGATACCGTAAATGGTGTTTTTGGGGTTCGTGACGCGTTGGCGCTGTGCGACTTTACCGACTAGTCTCTCGCCTTTCTTAGTGACGGCAACTACAGATGGAGTAGTGCGGTCGCCTTCGGCGTTCGTGATGACTTCTGGCTTACCTGCTACCATGTAAGCAAAAGCGCTGTTGGTAGTACCTAAATCTATACCAATGATTTTTGACATTTTAGACTCCTTTACTTTTAGTTATTCTGGCACTCGCTGCATTGGAGTGCTAATTAATATCTATTGTAGCACGTTGGCACTTAAAATGCAAGAGTGCTAAAACAGAGGTGGAGAAAAAAAGTTGATTTGAATTTTTTGAGGCTTTATGCTATAATTCGGTAATTGAGTATGATGTACTCACGAACTTTTTGACAATTGTAAAGGGGGTAGTCAAATGAGAGACAGATATGGATTTAAGCCTGATAACCTGAGAAACATTATAGAAAAGCGTGGTGTAAATCTTTCGCAAATTGAAAGAGAAGCTGGTGTTCCGAGGTCGGTTCTGAGCAGATGCCTGAATGGGCATACGGAGCTTTGTATGAAAAATGCGGTTCTTTTGGCGAACTATTTTGCTGTATCGGTAGATTATATTATCGGTAGGAGGGGGTGTTTTGAAAATAGCGGGCCGAAACAACCAACGCATGCTGAGAGAAAAGGGTCTATTCAAGCTCGTTAACAATTGACTAAATGAATCCCGCCTGTGATGGCGGGATTTTTCTGTGGGGATGAGCGGGTTGGTTTTATGATATAATGGTGATATGGCAATAGAGAGGTTAGTTGAGCCGACGTTGGCTGGGGAAAATACTGAGGAAGAGAAAATTGAAGTTTCGCTTCGGCCGACGAGTTTTGCGGAATACGTCGGACAAGAGCATTTGAAACGAAATTTGAAATTGGCGATTGATGCGGTAAAGAAACGAAATGATGGGTCGACTCTCGACCATGTATTATTATACGGACCACCAGGACTTGGCAAGACGACAATGGCAGGAGTGATAGCGCATGAGCTTTCGGCGTCGCTAAGAGTTACTTCGGGGCCGGCAATCGAGAGGGCCGGGGATTTGGCCTCGATTTTGACGAATTTGAAGGACGGAGATGTGCTATTTATAGATGAGATTCACAGGCTGAGACGAGCGGTTGAAGAGGTCTTATATTCGGCGATGGAAGATTATAAATTGGATATTGTAATAGGGAAGGGGCCGGCAGCTAGGAGCGTGAGGCTTGATTTGCCGCATTTTACAGTGATCGGGGCAACAACTAGGACTGGGTCACTTGCTGGGCCTCTTAGAGATAGATTTGGAATAATTCATCGGCTAGAGTATTATAAAGAACCGGAGATCGAACAGATTATTAGGCGGACGGCAGGAATATTATCTACTGAAATTCAGCCGGAGGCTTGCGAACTCTTGGCGACTCGGTCGAGATTAACGCCGAGGATCGCGAACCGAATTTTTAAGCGGGTGCGGGACTATGCAGATGTGAATGGGGATGGAATTGTTGATGTCAAAATGACGGAAGAAGCTTTGAGGTTAATGGAAATTGATTATTTGGGTCTAGATCCGGCGGATAGGAATATGCTTAGGTTAATGTACGAAAACTATGGAGATAGGCCAGTGGGGCTTACGACTATCGCGGCTTTGACTGGGGATGAGGCGGCGACGATTGAGGATTTTTATGAGCCATATTTAATGCAATTAGGATTATTGATGCGGACTCCGAAGGGGCGGGTAATAACCGAAAAAGGAAAGGAGCATTTACAAAGCGTGAAAAATGTGCTATAATGGTAGTGAATAGGTTTTTGATATCCAAAAAGGAGAAATGATGGATGAGAATTTAGTGAAAATCCGACATGAGCGAAGTAAGAAGGATTTTCCAGGGTTAAAACTAGACGAGGGAGAGTATGTTGAATTCTTTTTCCGTCGGGCTAAAATTTGTTTAAAGTTAATCTGGGGTGCCACTTTTGCGGGATTGGTAACGATTTTGGTGGGATTTTTGTTGGTGCTTTCGGTACAGGAATACATTGATGAGATGGGTAGAAGGTTTCTATTCATTATCTTGTTCTCGCTTCTTGCGGCAGCAATGATTATCTGTCTTTTGGCGCTTAGATTATATAATGGAAATAAACTATATATAACTAATAAACACGTAACACAGATGACTATGAGTTCGCCGGTGTCGACCTCGATTAACATTATTGATTTAGTATCGGTCGAAGATGCGAGTTTCCGGCAAGAAAACATTTTGCAGAAAATATTTAAATATGGAACATTGAGGCTTTCGACGGTAGGGGATGAAACTACATATACGTTTAAGTTTTCGGACATCTCGCCTACTCAGCTTCGCGCGGTGACAGAGTTAATTAGCAATGCGAAGAAGAGCTACATGGCAGAAGCTGGAAAGAAGTAGTAGTATCTAGAGCTTATAATCGGTTGTGGTTGACGCGATCGTCATAATATGATTGGTCGTGCCGGTATTTAGCGGAGTAGGGCATCTGTATCGCCTTTATCGCGATTTCGTCTGAGAGGGTATCGAAACCTGTCTTAGTTGCGGTTGTATTTAGTGTAGGTGTCTTCTTTTTCGAGGGTGGTTTTTAGGATGTATTCTTTGCATTTGCCATCTTTGCAATCTGCGGCTTCGTAGGAATAGGAGCTTAAGGGGTCGCCTAGATTATACCCGTCGGGATCTGTCCAGAGGGCGGGGTCGATTACGGTAATGTTTTTCTCGGAGATAAATTCGGGATAATAACCGTTGGTTTTGTAAAAGCTTTCTTCGAGAGCATAATACATAGCGTTGATGGCGGTTTTTCTGGTTTCGTCACGATCGAAAGCGTCGAGGTTGGACTTTTGGAGGAAGAAGATTAAAAATAATAAGCCAGCAATTGCAGTGACAATGATTATTTCGAGAACCGTAAAGCCTTTTTTATTCATGTATATATTATACCCTAACTATAAAAAGTCAACAAGTACTTTGGATATTTTTACAGAGGTAGATGAATAGTCAAAAAGAAACATATTGTTGTAAAATTGCAAATTGGTTTCAGACCTTTATGCGGTCTAAGTTAATACTGGCAAGTGGTATATTTCGCCAGTAATTTCCATACGATAAATCATACGCAGAAGGTTTCGTGCAACATGGGAGATTGCTACACGATAGGACTTACCTTCAGCTCGTTTCTTTTGCATTTGATGAGCAAAATAATCACAGTAGCGAACTACATGTTCTGCGGCTTGCATGATGGCATATCTTAGCTGCCTAGATCCTCGTTTCTCCATCCTGGCAATGGGGGCTTTATATTGCCCAGACTGGTATGTAGTGGGGGAAATACCAGCATAAGCTACTAGTTTGTCTGAGTTCTTAAACCGAGCCATGTTACCAATTTCTGAAATAATTATGGCAGATAGAACTTTTCCAATACCAGGAATAGTAGAGATGGATGAGCCTACTTCCTTCATCATCTCTTCTATTCTTTTATCTAATTCGGCGATTTTAGTCGTGAGTTGCCTTATGCGTTCAATAGTGTCTTTCAGCTCTTCAGATTTTACTTCTGAGATTGTGCCAATAGAGTTTCTGGCAGCGCTACGAACTCTTTCTGCTAATTCTCGTCCACAACGATTATTAGATGCTTTCGCGATAATATTCGTGAGTTTTATGATATTAGCTTTAGCGATCTTGTTGCTGCCTGAAAATTCAGTCAGTATAGCATACGACGTCTCACCATGGGTGTCTGAGAATATCTCGTCATATTCTGGAAATAAGATGTTAATTAAACGCTTAACTGAATTTTTTAGCCTAGAGCGATCACTAACTAGATTTTGTCTGTACCGAGTTAGTGACTTTAATTCGCTAATATGGTAAGATTTAATCGTGAAGGGTTCAAATTCCTCACGATGAGTTCGGACAATATTAGCGATAGCTCTGCAGTCTATCTTGTCCGTCTTCGTTTTCCGCAGTGAAGTAGACTTGCGGATATCTGAAGTGAGTTTAGGGTTCATTACATAAATGGTGAACCCTTTCTCATATAAATAGTTCAAGATATTATCGCCATAGTGTCCAGTAGATTCCATACCAATAAATACGTCACCTAAATTATCTTCTTGGGCATTCTTGCATTCTTGAATTGTCCTAATGAGCCTCGTAAACCCATCTAAATTGTTTCTTATTGTAATTGGTCCAGCAACTCTTTCTCCATTTTCTCCCATAATGAAGAAGTCGTGCTTAGACCGAGCTACATCAATGCCAATATATAGCACCTTTTACCTCCATACCAATAAAATTACAAATTGGCTTTTTAAATTATTATTATTGATGCTGGGGGTTGTGTCAAGAATTTTGTGTAAGCTAAGCATTAGGAGTTTTCCACATGGTCTGCCATCCAGGGC